>CAYYKZ010000254.1:0-2574 GCA_964468455.1 uncultured Leptospirales bacterium
GCAACCAGAAAAGAGATACCAATCATAAGCACAACCAGTATTATACCGCCTGCCACATATAAAAGTATTTTTACAATTTTGGAAGTATCAGCACTCTCCTCACTACCCCGGGATTGCGGCTCTTCTTCCATTACATCTCTTTCTTCATCACCCATAAATTCCGCCGTTTATTATAGTTTTGGACTAAAACCATTTATAGCACAGAAATTTTCACCTGACAGCCCCTTACAGGGACACTTATGTGACATAATAGCAAACATTAATATAACATGTCAATTAATTTATTCATTACCATAAAAATGTTAGTATTATTCTGCTACCTCCATTCCTCATCCGGTAAAGGTCTTTCAATACTTTTATTTTCTCCTGGAGAAAATCCCCTGTCTCTTAAAATCACAACATCTACACGTCTGTTATATGCTCTCCCTTCAGGAGTATTGTTTGTGTACAGGGGTCTCTGCTCTCCAACTGCAACAGCCGACATCTGCTTGGGATTAACCTTTTCCTCCTCCTGCAGATAGCGAAGCACATTAATACTCCTCGCACCTGAAAGCTCCCAGTTTGTAGAAAATCCTCTGACAGCTCCTGGTGCACTTATCGGATTACTGTCAGTATGCCCTTCAATACGGGTAAAATTAGGTATTTCCCGTAAAATATTCCCTATTTTAGAGAGCACGGGCTTCATTTCATTTTTTAAAGCAGCGCTCCCCGGTTCAAAAAAGGCATCACTGGCCAGGGTTATAACAAGTCCCCGCTCATCCTCGGTGACCCTCACCTTTTTTGTTTCGATTTCCGGCTTAAACACGGAAACAGCCTTCTGCAGCTTCTTGGAAAGGGCGCGGCCCTGAGCGGTAGAGGGGAGATTTTTCATATTCTGCCCCAGTTCAACAAGTTTTCCGGAGGAAAGTGAATATCCTCCGCTCATCATGCCCAGAGACCCCCTGAATGAACTGAGGACAAGATAAAAGTCCTCACCGTCAATCTCAGCGAAGCTCATCATTACTATAAAAAATGTAAGAAGAAGGGTTGTCATATCACTCCATGACACCATCCATGCAGGAGCACCTTTCTGCTCCTTTTTCTTTTTGTTAACAGCCACTAATCACCAACCTCCTGGGTGATCTCTACTCTCTGTGAAGGCTCAAGGAATGCTATAAGCTTATCCCTTACAATCCTGGGGTTATCACCAGCCTGAATAGACAAAGTACCTTCTATCATTATTAGCTTCATTAAAACCTCTTCCTGGGCCCGAACCTCCAGCTTATTAGCTATTGGAATCAACGCGGCATTCGCCATAATAGCTCCATAAAGAGTTGTAATAAGAGCTGTTGACATACCTGGACCAATAGATGCCTTGTCCTCAAGGTTTACCATCATAAGAATAAGCCCCATAAGAGTCCCTATCATACCAAATGCCGGAGCAAGGAAACCCCAGTCATCAAAGACTTTTTTCCCTCTATCATGTCTTTCCATAATATAAGTTAACTCGGTTTCCATAACCCTTCTTACAAGTTCCGGATCAGTTCCGTCAACCACCAGGCGGATTCCGCTTTTCATAAATTCATCATCAAGCTCATCGACATTATCTTCAAGAGCAAGAAGGCCTTCCCGCCTTGCCTTTTCTGAAAAAGATACAAGAGTTATAATTAAATCTTTAGGATTAACTTCAGGAGCAAAAAAAGCAAAACGGACTATTTTCCCCACTCCAAGAACATAACTTAAAGAATTTGACGCAAGCAGAGCAGAAAAGGAGCCTCCCACGGTAATCATAATTGACGCGGGGTCAAAGAAAAGGGCAAAATCGCCATTGGCAAATAGAATACCCAGAAGAAGAAATACAAAAGACAGGGAAATCCCCAGAACGCTCGCTAAATCCATATTTAACTCCGTGCTGTATAAAAATATATATTTTTTACACTATTCATCTTAATATCGGTTAACAGTAAAGCCTAAACCGTAATAATATATCAGAAAGATTAATAATTCAGATATACCTTTTCTGTTATATATTTCGGCATTTCAGACTGATAACAAAATCCAATTTTTTCCAAATCACTGTTAAAGCTTAATAATAACTGCTTTAAAGCAATTATTTAAGCCCTGAACCCTGATTAGTCTTTTTTTAATTCCCTATTGTAATTTTTTATCATTTCAACTATATCCTCTGCACTCTCCTTTACAAGATATTTTCTATCATTTGTAAGAGTAATTACAGTATCAGGCCTTGTTTCAATCGCTTCTATGTGATAAGAATTAAGGATGAACTCATCACCATTAAATTTATGAAGTTTAATCATTTCACCTTCTCCTTTTACGGGGCTTATACTGTTCCTTAAAGTAATCCTCAAGCTTCATTTTTATTACTGTATTCTCTGAACATCCGGGGTAACTCGAATCAATTGCACGGAAATTCCCTTTCTTAAAAAGATCCTCAAGCCATAATCTTGCAGCAAGAAACTGACGGTTGGTATATATGGTTTTCCCATTTCTTACAATCTCATAATCCCGTGCCCTCCGTACTGTATTCATATCAATTGCTGAACATGTATCCAGCCTACATGAAGAATTATACTT
>CAYYKZ010000254.1:2584-4433 GCA_964468455.1 uncultured Leptospirales bacterium
GGTTTTCAGCTTGAGCTATTTCCTCAGGAATTGCCGAAATTTGATTCTCGCCCAAATCCAATACCTGTAGGTTTGGCATTTGCAATAGCTTGACAGGTATTTCGCGTATCTGGTTGTTCCTGACATATAAAACCTGTCACTAAATCCAAGATCATTGCCCGCCATAATCAGAGAGGAAATTCCGCATCCCATGGCAATTGAAACCGCCTGAGTTACAACAACACTCCCTGTAGCTACAAATCCCAGGTCATGTCCTGCAATATCCCATAAGTCATTATAATAATCACCATCCATCATCCAGTTATAAAAACTGATTTCACCTTTCCAGCTCCTCAGATTACTGTTAGAGGAACATGAAAATGCCAGGAGGTGAATTCCCGATGTATCAATACCGGAAAAGAAACCGAGAGGAGTTGTTTCACATGTTATAACATAATGAGGCTTTATTCCGTAATAAAGAAGAGGCTTAAGCGCCATATCCGAGGAGATATAAACATTATCAATTCTATCACGGTATTTTTTCAGGATACCCATATCATTTTCAAGGCCCGGGCCTGCACCGAATATAAAGACATTTTTATTTTTAAGGTCAGATACTACTCCAGCCAGGCCTCCATGCCTGCGTATAAGAGGCAGATTTTTTTCAAGATTGACCCTGAAAATCCGGGCACGCTCTGAAAGCATTCCCTGGTTAAGATTTCTGAAAATTTCCTCTCTGTTTATCATTTATACTATTAACACCGCTTTTCACTTTTAATTCCCGGGATAGGTTCTTTAAACAGTATTAATTCCTGAATTATTATATTTTAATCGAAATGATCTTCCCCTGTGTTCAATAGCGGCAAAATTTTCAGGGAAAATCATTATTACGCTAAAAGATACCTTCAGAAATATTTACTGAAATAAAAATATTACTACAGCAGGTATTGCTATTATCAAGCACTTTATTTAAGAAATGGAGCAGCTATTCATATGAGAAATCAGGAAAGAAGCTTCCGGTTATGACTTAATAAGCATAGTAAAGTAGCGGACAAGTTTACCATAATCAAGGTTAATGGGATCAACCTCTTCAATAAGGCCTACAAAGAAAATAATCGCCTGAAGAACTCTTGATGCAGTTACTTCATCAAGATCATAGGGGCCTTTTTCATCTTTAATATTATCTCTTATTATGCTTTCATAAAAAGTACGGTGGTTGCTGAAAAATTTACTGAGCATTGAACGTATTACTTCATTTTCAAAAGAATAGAGCACTATATTTATAAGTATTCTTATATTTCCCTTATCAAGAACAAAGCTTTCAACACCAAGAAGTGAAGAAATAGGCGCCATCTCTTCGGAATTAAGGTCACTGTCAAGCATCTTCCTGTGGCTTTTTGCCAGCCCATCATACATATCATTTATAAGTTCTATATATATATCATCCTTTGTTGGAAAATAATGAAGAACCCCGCCCTTGGAATAGCCTGCCTCGTCAGCTATTTCCTGGACAGAAATATTTGAATAGACGCTTCTCTGGAGAAGCTTTTTAAGAGCTTCTGTGATAATTCTCTTTTTTACCTTAATTTTGTCATCTTTGGTGTTGCTCAAATCAGTTAAACTCCTTACGCTTTTCCGTCAATTGAGAACAGAGTTCACAATCATGCAAGAAAAAAAAGAGTTTTTCCAAAGTAAAAGATTTTTTAAAAGCGACATTTTCTGCATATTCAGCAAAAAATCAATGCCGTAAAATATGATTCCCTTGACAAAAGTATTATCTGAAGCCCAGTTCATGTAGGATCCACTGGCGACGATTGGCGTGCCTGCGGTTGATGAGTAATTTCCTGTGGATATCGGCAGGCCTGTTTCT
>CAYYKZ010000255.1:0-4399 GCA_964468455.1 uncultured Leptospirales bacterium
ACTTTACTATTCGCAAATGTTTACTCCTATCTATCTTTTTATTATATTAGCGGTTTTTAATCTTCTGAATACCAAAATTACAACAGATCAGCCCAAGGCTTTTCTGGTTGTAGTAACCATTACCGCCTTTGTTACTTTTTTCGGAATATTTTATTTTTTAACAGCTGTTCTTTTAACCCGCAGATATAAGGCTCTCTTTATGTATCCGGTTAAAGAGCAAACCGATATTGAACTGCTGTTAAAACGCTCGGCTAAACATATTCGGGTTATGGTATACTTTGGTTTCGGACTTTATTTTATTGCCCCCTTTATATACCTGCTGGTGCAGATTCTTCAGGGCCTTGGTCCTATAGTAGATTATGGTGTTTCATCTGAAAATACTGTGGCCTCTACCGGTTTCGGGATAATACTTGCAGCAATTACATATTTAAAAATGAAACAGAATATGATAAAGCTTGCATGGATTCAGGGATATCCGGTTCCAAGGCTTTCTCTACGGTATAAAATAGTTGTTCCAATACTCAGCCTTATTCTTCTTCTATTAATTATTATTTTTGCCTATACACTTTCATCTATAAGGGCACTTTAGATGCCTTCACATACAGCAGTTAAAATGGCGGAGACAGAAAAACTTATAGCTGATAAAAAGCATGATTTCTCTCAGACTGAAAATTTATCCTATTCAGATTATATTAAAGGGTATTTATCAGATAAGGATTCATTAGATGATGAATTCAGAATGATAATAAACAGTAAAGGTGAAATCCAGTATATTAACTATCTTCAGAGAAATGAAAATTCTTTTTCAGGTATTGAAAACAGCTCATTTGAAGGAATGCATTATGATGATGTATTTATAGAAAATCCTTTAAGGACACGCTGGTTTGCAAAGACCGCGGATGAAGCCCTTGGCGGCTCCAGTCATACTGCTTCATTTATGCTTGATAAATTTACATATTACGGTTTCTCTCTTCATATACCTGACACTGATTATTATCTCATATCCTGTGAAATAAGCAGCAGGGTCTGGGAGGAAACAAATTCCATTGTATACATAATAACAGTCATAGGCTGGGGTTTTCTTATTATTATTTCTTTTTTCTCTCTTCGTATAACCACCGGGCGTTTTAAATCCATATCCATGGTCTCTTATTTCATGTCCGATATAGTAAAGGGAATTGTTTACAATGATATAAAAAGTGATTACGAGCAGGGCGATGAAATCGGAGATATGATAAAGTCACTCGACCTTGTTGTAAAGGGACTGCGTAGAATGGCTGAAAGTCTCTCATCCGGATCTGATGAGTTAATGAAGTCTGCTGATACTGTTGACAAGGCCAGCCAGGATATTTCAAGAGAGATGAGTTCAACAGCTGGAGCAATTGAAGAGGTATCAGCATCTGTTGAAGAGATTATTTCATCTATAGAAAGTATTTCAAAGAATTTTGAATCACAGAATGACAAAACGCAGAATGTTTTCAATTCTCTGAAAAGTTTCTCTGTCTCAATGGAGAAAATTCAGGAGAAGACAAAGAATGCGGATTTAACTGCCAGGGAAACCTATTCCAGGGTTATGGAAGTTGATAAAGATATAGAGGAAACTGTATCTACAATCCAGTCTATTGGTGAAAGTTCAAAGCAGATTGCAGATACCCTGTCAATGATAAAGGATATTTCTGACCAGATAAATCTTCTTGCCCTTAATGCTTCAATTGAGGCAGCAAGGGCAGGTGATGCAGGCCGGGGCTTTGCTGTTGTGGCAGATGAAGTCGGGAAACTTGCTGATAAGACCAATTCTGAAACCGGTGAAATTGAGAGAAGAATCATCGAGAGTGCGGCCTTTGTTCAAAAGGCTGTAAAAACAATAGACAGAATTGAAGAATCAATGAAAGGGATGACCAATGCTGTAAAGGAAAGTTCAGCAATTATGCAGGAAATATCTGATTTTTCTGTGGGGTTTTCTAATCAGGCCATTGATCTTTTTGAAAATATGAAACAGCTTAATGATCTGTCAAGTGAGAATACCCAGGCTGCGAAGGAACAGCTTACTGCGACTCAGGAAGTGGCACTTTCAATGAATCACATGAACGATACAGTTGAAAAAACTACAGGGGTCGCTGTCCGTTTTGAAATGGTTGCCATGAACCTGGTGGAATCTGCAAAAAAAATTGAAAAAATATCGAAAATAATAAAAACAAAAAAGCCTGAATAGTTATTTGTAACTGAAATTTTCAAAGTATAAGATTAAGCAAAAAACAGGGGGATTATTTTCTATGAGGATTAATCCCCTTTGTCTTTTTTCAAAGGGATAATACCTGCCATCTCTCCAACTACGTTAACAAGATCTGTGCCTGCCGGAACAACCACCTTGGCATTTTTTCCTAAAGCCCCTTCAACCATCTGAATTTTTCTTAAAATCTGGGCATTGCCGATGAAATACTGATCAGCCGCTTCATTAACCAGTTTAATCGCCTGAGCCTCTCCATCAGCTTCAAGAATTTTTGCCTGCCTTATCCCTTCTGCTTTTTTAATTTCCGCTCTTTTGGTTCCGTCAGCTGCAGTTTCCGCAGCAGTGGCAAAATCCACAGCGGATATTTTTTCGTTTTCAGCTTTAACTACTTTATTCATGGTTTCCTGCACATCCTTTGGCGGATCAATTTCCTTAAGCTCAGTTCTCACAACTTCCAGGCCCCAGCTTTCTGTTTCTTTCAGCAGTGTCTTGAGTAAATCCTGGTTAATCCTGCTTCTTTCGCTGTTTGCTGATTTAAGGGTCAGGGTTCCTATAATATTTCTTAAAGTGGTTCTTGCAAGACTTACTATCTGGACCTGATAATTGTTAACATTATACTGTGAATTTTTAACGCTTAACTCATCAGGCTTTACCTTGAAATATACCTGGGCATCAACCCTGGCATTGAGGTTGTCATTTGTAATAATTTCCTGCGGTTCCGCGTCAACCATCTGTTCTGTTACATTAACTTTATACATTTTTTCTATAACAGGAATAACCCAGTGGAAACCGGGTTCTGCAAAGCGGATATATTTACCCAGCCTTTCAATAAGCCCCCGGTGTGTGGGCCTTACTATTCTTATTCCTGAAAAAAGAAGAATGATAGAAAAAAATATTAAAAACCATATCCATGGATTGTAGTTCATATAAGCGGTCATTTCCCCCTCCATAATCTATTCTTTTAATATCACAGCTTAAAATAACTATTATAATTTATTATTTCAATAATGCGTTATTTTTTTTAATGCCCCATATTACAGCTTGACGGTTTTTATGGATTGAATCAGCACTGATAAAAAATATTATAAATTCTGGAGTGAAATATGAAAAGGGTGCTTCTTATTTTTGTGCCGGGGGCTCATCCCACTTATATTCCTCCGGGCATTTCATCACTTTACGCATATCTTAAAAATAACCTTCCAGCCTATACCATAGATGCGGTTGATCTTAATATTCATATATGGAATCACCTTATTGCCTCAGCTGAGACAGCAGGTTTTGCCCCTGAATTTTTTAAAGGGAAAGTGGGAGATTTTTTTGACAGTGATCTTTACTCAGCATATAGAAATGATCTGTCCGCATATTACCAAAGATTTAAAGATCTTGAAAATGATTTAAAGATTTATGTTAAGGAGAAAACTGTCTCTCCCTCTGTTGAAAACTATTTTAATGAAATACTTGAAAAAATCTGTCTGCGCGGAGATGAAGCAGTGGCGCTTTCAGTTATGTTTCCTGATCAGGGAATACATATGACGGCAATAGCAATGTTTTTAAAAGAAGAGTTCCCAGATATCCGGATTATTGCAGGGGGAGCTGCTATTTCATTTTTCAATGCTGATGATCTTCTTGATGCAGCTCCATCTATTGACGCACTCTACCGTGGAGAGGGTGAAGAGGGCCTTAAGGATTATATTACCGGTGTTGAGAATAAACTGATCCGGGGACTGTCATGGAGAAGCGTAGAGGGAAACTGCCATAACCCCGCACCCCTGCCTGTTCCTCTGGAGCTTATTCCTTTCCCTGATTTTTCATTTACTGAAACCGGTGATTATCTTAATCCTTCACCTGTACTCCCTGTATCATTTTCCAGGGGCTGCCCATGGAAAAGATGCGGCTTCTGCTCCCATAATTTTTCATTTGCAGGGTACAGACGAATCCTCATATCCTCTTTTGTTGACATGCTTGAATATTTCTCCATTGGCCTCAGTGTAAGGCATTTTTATTTTGCTGATCAGTATATTGGTGCAGATGATCTTTATAATATAAGCTGTGAAATAATAAATCGCTCTCTTACAATACGTTTCCATGTAATGGGGAGGCCAACGTCAGATTATACCCCCCATATTCTTGAAACAGCATACAGGGCAGGATGCTGCTGGATCAGCTGGG
>CAYYKZ010000256.1:0-4393 GCA_964468455.1 uncultured Leptospirales bacterium
AAAGGAGATCGAAGGTAAACCGTCAATCAGCGAATTCACCTCTTCCGATGTACCCGTGATGGAAATTTCATATACCGGATCATATGAAGTACTGAAACCTTACCTTGATAAACTTGAATCTAAAATAAAAAAACTTCCCGGTATCGCCGGGGTTACCCTCATTGGACTCCCTGATGAGGAGGTGCAGATTCTTGTTAACCCTGTTCTCGCGAGAGAATATAATACAGATTTACGGATGATTTACAACTCTATTCAGAAGCGGAACATGGAGGGTTCCGGCGGTACTCTTGAATCTTTTGTGGGTGAAAAGAAAATAGTTTTTTTAAGCAAGTACGACAATTATAAAGATGTACTCGACACAAATATTATAATGAACGCCGAAGGTTACGGCATTAAACTTAAACAGATAGCTGCGTTGAAAGTTCTTCCAAAAGAGATGAATCTTATAGTTAGAAATAATGGTGAAAGAGGAGCGGCGTTATCTATAAGAAAAACAGGTTCAAGTGATCTTATAAAGACGGTTGACGGGATAAACAGTCTCCTGAAAAGCGAAACTCTCCCTGCCGGTATTAATGCTAAAGTTCTTTTTGATCAATCTAAGCTTACCCGTAATAGAATAAGTCTTCTGGCAGGGAATGCTGTAATGGGTTTTATTCTTGTTCTTACTGTACTGCTTATTATATTTGATCTCAAAACTGCTGTATGGACAGCCTTCGGTATCCCCTTTACCCTTTTAGGGATGTTTATTTTTATGAAATTCTACGGCATATCTTTAAATCTTATATCTCTCGGCGGTTTTATTATAATACTCGGCATGCTGGTTGATGATGCTATCGTCATAGCCGATGAAATTAATTCCGGCAAAGAGGGGGGACTCGGTTCAAAGGAGGCAGCCATCACAGCTGTTAAAAAGATGTGGATACCGGTTGCTGCATCGTCACTTACCACAATGGTTGCATTTTCCCCGTTGTTTTCACTCGGAGGTTTTCCCGGAAAATTTATCTGGGCAATTCCTCTAATGGTAATTGTTGGGCTTTTAATATCAATTCTGGAAAGTTATTTTATCCTGCCGTCACATCTTCATCATGGTAAGAGTAAAAAAACAGTAAAAATAGAATTTGTAATCCGCATTGAAAACGGATATAAATCATTACTTAATAAAATTATCCGGTACCGTTATCCGGTGTTTGCTTTTTTTTCAATAATACTGCTCCTGTCTGTACTGATGCTTGCAAAATTTGTTAAAAAAGATGCCTTCCCGCAGGATGCCGCAGAGGGTTTTAAAATTTCAGTTACTCTTCCCCAGGGAGCCTCTGCTGAGAAAACAGAAAAAGCTGTTGCTGAAATAGAAAAATTATTATTAAACCTGCCGGCAAATGAAACGGTTGGTTTTAGTTCCAGAATAGGAACTCAGAGTGAACTAAGCGCTACAATACGCGGTACTCAAAATAATATTGCCATAATATTTGTCTACTTAAGCTCATTTACCGACAGGAGCAGGACTGCCGATGAAATTATGGCTTCATTAAAAAAAGAGATAGATAAAACATTAACGGAAGAAAAATTAACAGTTACCATGAATCTTAATCGTCTGGGCCCCCCGATGGGAAAACCTTTTGAAATCAGACTAATATCTAATGACAACAAATTAAGAAAAGAGAAAGAACAGGATGTAATTAAATACCTTGCTTCACTCAAAGGTGTCTCGGATATTGAAACCGATGAGGTTGAGGGGAAAAATGAATTAAACCTGAGTATAAACCATGATATTCTCTCAAGGACCGGACTTACCGTTGAAGATATTATTATGACTCTCAGAATTGCTTTTGACGGGATGGTTGTAACAGAACTTTCTACAGTTGATAAAACTCTTGAATTCCGGCTCCGTCTTAATGAACGGGCAAGAGCTGATAAAACATTTATAGATACGCTACCGGTTGCAAACAGGCAGGGGAATCTGATAAATCTGGCGATGTTCACCTCTCTTAAAGAACAGCCGTCAAAGGCCGGTATACGTCACATTAACGGCTCAAGGTCAACAACCATTTTCGGCAATACAGACCTTGGTCTGATATCACCTGTTGAGGTAATGGAAAAGGTCAGGATGACATTTCCATCGGATGATAAAGTTGCCGTTGAATTTTCCGGACAGCCTGTAGAGTCAAAGATGATCTTTTCGGGCCTCTCATCGGCGGCACTTGCCGCCCTTATCGGGATTTATCTTCTTATAGCATTGATGTTAAACTCTTTCAGCAAACCATTTATTATAATGTCCTCAATACCTTTTTTATTAATCGGATTTGCTTTTGTTCTTATGACTCACGGGATACCGACTTCAATGATGACCGGTATTGCCATGGTGGGTCTTATGGGCGTTATTGTAAACAATTCAATAATACTGATACATTCAATTCAGGAACTTTCGGATAATTCTAATGCATCAAAAGAAAATATAATATCGGGGTCAGTTTCACGTCTGCGTCCGGTACTGCTTACAACAATTACAACTGTTCTCGGTGTTCTGCCTACCGGTTACGGCATAGGGGGGTCTGATCCGTTCCTTTCGCATATGTCACTGGTGCTGGCTTATGGTCTTCTCTTTGGTACGACTATAACTCTTATAATGGTTCCGGTGCTGCTTACAATAGGAACTGATTTAAGCAATCTGTTTCACAGGACGGCATAAAATAATTAAGGTACGACCTGTTTAAATTAGATTTTCTTTATCTTCTCAAATATGTCCGGATATAATCTTTTTGTACAATCCGGACATATACTATGGGTAAACTTCATATCTTTATTGTGATGGAGATATTCTTCGATTGTGGACCAGGAAGTTGATTCCATCGGCTTTTCGTTATCAATACGGATTTTTTTACAATTACTGCATATGGGCAAAATAGTTTCCAGCTCTTTTATTCTAAGCGCAGCACTTCGGAGTTCCTTTATTCTCTTTATAAGACTTATAAACAATAAGGCTGAAATCATAACGAAAGAGCAGATAATTATAACCCGTATGATAAAACTATTTTTTTCGGATTTCATTTGAACTGCAGATACTGAAACATCAATTGCGCTGAGAATGATTTCACTTTCTGAAATTATATGTTTCAGCGACTCATCATCCTTTTTTGAAATAAATTCACCGGCATGTTTTTCAACAGGCCCCCACATTTTCTTTACATCCAGAAGTTTGCTGGAACTTTCTTTATCTTCAGTTGCCGGCAATTCTCTGTAAACTTTTAATTCAAGATCGAGAGGAGCGGGACCACCCGAGATAAGAGCATCCTGGGTTTCACTGAATACTCTTAATGAATTTATAATTTTATCAGGAGATATCTCTCCAATCTTATACAGTAAAATTTCTTTTACTATTTTTTGTGAAAGCATCCTCTGCCGCCCGGCGAGATTTATTCTTAAACTATCATCCACCTGAACGCGGCTGTAGTAAAATCCTGTTATGATCAGAATTATGGAAAGAATGATAAGGGCGATATAGATTTTAAAATTTATTAACTTAACAGAATTCATTTTGCACCGTTATATTTTCGTTATTTTTTTGTATTTATACAGGAAATTCTGATAAAACCTATAGCTTTTAAACAGAACTCACATGAGTTAAAGAAACAGATTTAAAGAAATCAGCATGACCTGAGCTTATATCCAATTTAATTGGGGAAATATTAGCACACAAAAGTCAATAATTTAATAATGCAAATAATTCGGAATGCCCTGGATTAAAATTTATAGCACAACGGTTTAAATACAAGCGGAGTCCGATACGTCCGGGGCTGATACGAGAAGTTAACAAGAACTAAGAGATCCCGGTCGTAGCGGACTCTGCGGTAGTTTTGTTTAAAAACTAAAAGTCACCCGGCACGACTGTTTCAAACTGGAACAAGCACTGTATAAAAAGCAAAAGCGGAGGTCGCAGCGGCCGCAGGAACTTACGGGGAATTCGTCAGCTGGGAGGAGTTGTGGATGTGGCTGATGCGGGCGAAGCGGGATTTGTTGTACAAGGAGTAAGAAAAAAGTTTTCTTTTCAACTGGTTTTCAAGCTGCAGTAAAAGACAGCACTCTCTTGCGATGTGGGGGGGTAAGGTTTCAACCTCAAAAAGTTTCCGCACTTCCGATAAGTTGTGTTATGTGCGCCGAAATGGAAGCCCCCGGACACAGCGAGCGGAGGAAGAGCGAGCGGCCTTTGAGACAAGGACGTCGAAAAGGGTGGCCGGGGGCTGGAGTTGAGGGCACCCCGCCCTGGTACTGTGAGTATAAGAACGGCAATAAGTATCTGCATAGTATAAGTTTGATCGAATGTAAATATTCAGGGCGTGGCGACATAATACCACCTTATCGGAAGTTCGGGGAAAACTTTCAGTTTCTGCTACGGTAG
>CAYYKZ010000257.1:0-4380 GCA_964468455.1 uncultured Leptospirales bacterium
CACTCTGACAGTTTTATTTTTATCATTCCTCTAAATATTTCAACTTTCTAAAACAGGTTAAGGAATAAATACAGAAATTATTTTAAAATGAACAATGCAATAGGGTTTCTTAACACTTTTGCTTATCAGTTTGCTCAGAGTTTTTATTATACGTGCCCCCTCTGGTGGACAGTGGGGTTACTACAATAGATGTGGGGAAATAATATTACTTTTCCAAATATTCCGGGAAGATCCAGTTTCTTTTAAAGATATTATTTCCTGAAAAATATTATATTGTGCTGCTGTGAATACCCGGCCTCCGGCTCCACTGACGCAGCTGAGTGCTTTAATCCGGGGAACTGCAGAATAATCAGCATGGATTTTTATTATTAAGACTAAAAGTCAGTCCGACTGACAATTAGTCTTTATTCCTGGTTAATTTTGATAAATATGATTTTATCATGTATATTATTATAAGTCAGGCAGGATAGCCTGCTATTTCTGGTAATAAGTCTTATTTTTCTGGACAAAAAGTAATTAATTATTTTAATGATTACTGTAACATTTAAGTGCCATCGTTTCAGATTAATATTATGGTGAAAAATATGTCCAATACAGATAAAGATAATAATAACGAAAAAAGGTTCACCTTTGGAGTGGAGGGTATGACCTGTGCTTCATGCGTAAGGATTGTGGAGCGAAGCCTTAAAAAAATGGATGGAGTGCATTTTGCCTCTGTTAATCTGGGTACAGAAAAGGCCTATGTAATTACAGATGAGAATGTCACTTTTCAGGATATTGAAAAAAAGATTGAAGCTGCAGGTTATAAAGCCCTTGAAGAGGTCCCTGATGAAGATAAGGTAAAGAAGGATTTTGCCCTGGCATTTAAAAGAATGGTCATTGCCCTTTCTGTGATGGTCCCCATGAGTATCCTCATGATTCTTCATATGGCTGGTTTCCATTTCCCGCATTTTGTTATCCTGGAATCTGCAGCAGCAGCTTTTGTCCTTTTTATTCCTGGAAGAGGAATTATTAAAAGTGCCTATATTGCTGCTGTGCATTTTCATGCAAATATGGACACAATGGTTTCAGCCGGAGCTTTCGCAGCATGGGTTACAGCTCTCCTTAATCTTGCGGGTATGGATATAAGTTCTTTTGGTACTATTTCATTGATGCTTGTAGCGCTTCATCTGACAGGGCGTTATATTGAGTCTAGGCTTAAGCATAATGCATCAGGTGAAATCCGCTCACTCCTTTCCATAACTCCAAAAGATGCGTCTGTAATGAAAGATGAGAAAATAGTAAAGGTTCCAATTGAAGGAATCTCCATAGATGATACAGTTGTTGTCCGCACAGGTGAAAGAATCCCTCTTGACGGTATTGTCACTGAAGGGAGCGGTTATATTGATGAGTCCATGATTACAGGGGAACCTGTAAGGGTTTTTCGTGAAAAAGACACTGAAGTTACAGGCGGGACAGTTCTTGAGAAAGGGTCATTAACATTCAGGGTAACCCGCACAGGTGATGATACATTTCTGGCAAGGATGATAAAGCTTGTTGAAGATGCACAATCCTCAAAGGTGCCTATTCAGGCCTTTGCCGACAGGGTGACAAATTATTTTGTACCTGCTGTATTTCTTATAGCCTTTATATCTGCTTTGAGCTGGGGCTTTAATTATGAGAATATGAATCCCTATCTGACATGGCTGTCTCAATACCTGCCATGGGTAAAAGCTGATGCAGGTGCTTTATCCACTTCAATTTTTATTTTTATTGCTGTACTTGTTATAGCATGTCCCTGTGCCCTGGGCCTGGCAACACCCATGGCTCTTATTGCAGGTAGCGGCCTTGCGGCAAAACAGGGGCTTTTAATTAAAAACGGAGAAGCCATTCAGTCAGCTGAAACTGTGGATGTTATTTTTCTTGATAAAACAGGAACCCTTACTCACGGGAGGCCTGAAGTAACAGAGACCGGACTTGATAAAGAAGCAATGTCAATTGCCATGGCTCTGGAGAATGTGTCAATTCATCCTATTGCAGAGGCTGTTTTGCGCTACTGTCAGTTAAAAGGGATTGTTCCGGCACGCAGCATGGAAGATGTCAAAGAAACAGCTGGTGAGGGAATTTCCGGGTTTTATAATGGTGAAAAATATACACTGGGACGCCCCCTTGATGCATCTGTATATTCGAAGATGATGTCGCAGGGGAAAACAGTTGTTGAATTGAGAAAGGGGGATCTGGTTATGGGATATATTGCCGTATCTGATCCTGTTAAAGATGACGCTGCAGAGGCAGTGGAAATGATAAAAGGGCTGGGTATAAAGCCTGTAATGCTCACAGGGGACAGCAGAGCAACAGCAGAGGCTGTTGCAGCTCTGGTTGGCATAGATGAGTTCATAGCAGGCGTGCGTCCACAGGAGAAGCTGTATGCCCTTCAGGAGAGGCAGAAACTTGGTGAAAAGGTATGTATGGTGGGAGACGGTATAAATGATGCCGCAGCCCTTAAAGCAGCTGATATAGGTATTGCCCTTGGTACAGGAACAGACCTTTCTATTGAAAGTGCTGATATTATTATTACCGGGGGTAAACTTACGTCAGTACCTGCGGCAATGAAAATTTCCAGAATTACATTCAGTAAAATAAGGCAGAATCTGTTCTGGGCATTCTTTTATAATCTGGCTGCTCTCCCTGCTGCTGTTGCAGGAATTATGCATCCTGCTATTGCGGAATTTTGTATGATTTTAAGCTCAGTAAATGTCATATTAAATTCATCAGGTATAAGAAATAAAAAGGTTTTTTAAGTGTAATAGTGATTAGCCAATGCCCTGCCGCTTTCGGCAGAGCGGGTATCAGACAATTATGACTTAACATGATAGTTAAGGAATTAGTATAGTTTTTTAAACAGGAGGAAGTAAATAATGAAATACACATTTAATGTTCCGGATATGAGCTGTAATCACTGTAAAATGAGAATCGAAAAAACAATGGGAGATTCGGGGAAGGTTGAAAATCTTGAGATAGACCTGGATTCAAAAAAGGTTTCTCTTGAATCAGACCTTTCAGCAGAGGCTTTAATTGAGCTTTTTGATAAGGCAGGATATGATGCGGAAAAGATTTAAATATTTCACTATATATTTAGAGAAATATTTATAAGCTTCTGATCCGGCTGAATAACGGGTACCCTTTGGCATATCACGATTGCCATAGGGTATGGTGGTTTTTTTAAACCGGGAGGTTGCCATGAAGAGAAAATTTATTTTTATTATGCTTGGTTTTATAATTGCCTGCGGGCAGAGTAATGTGGATGCAGAGGGAATTTATAAATCGGATAAAGCTTCATTTAAGCTGGATCTTCTGCAAAGTGGACTGGTAAGGCCCTGGAGCATGGCTTTTATATCTGACGGCATAATCATAACTGAGCGTCAGGGTAAAATGAAAATATATAGAGAGGGGAAAGTTTCCGAAATTTCAGGGCTTCCTGAAATCTCACCCGGCGGTCAGGGTGGGCTCCTTGATGTTGTTCCTTCTCCATCTTTCAGCAGAGACAGGGAAATATTTTTTACTTTTTCCAGAGCAGGCAGCGGGGGGCGTGGCACTGCACTTGCTTCAGCCAGGCTTAACGGAACAAATCTTGAGAATGTCAAAATATTATGGGAGATGGAGAAAAAGTCTTCCGCCTCTGTGCATTTCGGTTCAAGAATTGCTTTCCTTAAAGATGGCACAATAATTTTTACAACAGGCGACAGGGGTGACGGAGACCGCGCCCAGGATTTAAAAGACAGCGCAGGGAAGGTGCACCGTATTAACAGGGATGGATCAATACCTGCGGATAATCCTTTTTTTAACAGGAAATGTGCGGTAAAATCGATATTCTCATACGGACACAGAAATCCCCAGGGGCTTGCAGTAGCAGATGACGGGAAAATATGGCTTTCAGAGCATGGTCCTCAGGGCGGTGATGAAATCAATATAGTTCAACCCGGCAGAAATTACGGCTGGCCTGTAATAACATATGGAAGAAATTACGGGATAGGAACCAGGATCGGTGAAGGTACATCCAAACCGGGAATGGAACAGCCCGTAATTCACTGGACACCTTCAATTGCTCCTTCCGGCCTCGATTTTTATACCGGGGATTTAATTCCACAGTGGAAGGGAAACCTCTTTTCCGGAGCCCTGGCCGGGAAACGGATTGTGCGCATGGAAATTTCAGGTAAAAGAATTATTTCCCAGGAGATTCTGCTCCAGGGAATAATAGGCCGTATTCGGGATATCCGTCAGGGGCCTGACGGGTACATTTATATTTTAACTGATGAAAGCGATGGAGGGATTTACAGGCTGGGGCCGGGGAGATGATTAATTCAGTTTAAATTTTTTTTTGTAATTGTTACTATAAATCAT
>CAYYKZ010000258.1:0-4351 GCA_964468455.1 uncultured Leptospirales bacterium
TCGCTGATAAGCGATAAAAAAGGTGAATAGTTATGAAAAAAATATATATAATACTCGCTATCATTCTATTTGGATCAGGACTTTTTGCCCAGGACTCAGCATCGGATGAAGACCGTTTCTTCTACTCTGAAGGGGCAGATGAGGACATGGCTATCCTCACCCCGGATACATCATACAAAACCAGAGGGATTCAGTATGGATTAATTTTAAGCCCCATACTTATTTATGAAAAAAACGGTGAAAGTTCGCTGGCCTCATCTGTTACTAATGCACGTGTCTGGGGAAAATCAGCACTCTGGAGTAACAGCTTTCTTTATGTGAGGGCCAAAAATTCCTATTTAGGTGTTCTGGCAGATTCAGGCACAGCATACTCCAAT
This sequence comes from uncultured Leptospirales bacterium, assembly GCA_964468455.1. Taxonomy (GTDB): domain Bacteria; phylum Spirochaetota; class UBA4802; order UBA4802; family UBA5550; genus JBBAGC01. The sequence continues at coordinate 378 of CAYYKZ010000258.1, forward strand.
GTGGAGAATGACAATGTTCTGGACCTTGATCTGGCATATTTTTCCCAGTCTACAGACACGGGTAATATTGTTTTCTCTGCAGGGAGAAAATATTTCAACCTGGGAACAGGTGTAGTTTTAAACGGACGTGGTGATGGTGCTGAACTCCTTTTTATATCCAGATTTATCGATATAAAAATTTTCGGACTCTACACAGGCCTTCTCCTGAAAGATAACAATCCCTACAGCCTCAGTTCAAAAGATATATCTGATGGCGCTGAAAGGGCCTTTGCAGGTGGAGAACTTGCCACATCTGTTTCAAACCAGAACATCTATTTTTTCGGCATGGCACAGATAGACATGGCTGATGAAGATGAAGGAACTAAAACCGCATATAATTCCCAGTATTACGGTACTGGTGTAAATGGTGTTGTCCTTAAAGATTTATTCTACTTCGGTGAATTCATATATGAAGCCGGTGAAAGCTATGTTTCAGATACATATGAAAAGACCTCAATAGCTGCTTACGCGATTAATTCCGGATTAAACTATTATATCCCTGTAAAACTTAATCCTGTAATTTCTTTTCAATATGCATATGCCACAGGAGACAAAGACAGGAGTGATTACACAACAGGAAACAGGCCAAGCTCAACTGAGGATGATAAAGGCTTTATTGCTTTTGGAACATTTTCAGGCGGCTTTGCTTTAAAACCTACACTAAGTAATATTCAGATATTCAGGGGAGGCGCCTCATTTACACCCTTTTCAGAATCTCAGTCTCCCTATCTGAACAGAATGACTGCGGGTGTAAAATATGCCTATTACATGAAAGCTGAAAAAGAATCACCCATAATATCAGGATCTGCTTCTGAAAGCAGTAAAAATATCGGCCAGGGTATAGATCTATCTCTGAGATGGCAGATATTCTATGATATGTCCTTTTATTTAAATTACGGAATATTTTTACCGGGTGATGCCTATTCTGATGTTCAGGAGGATATTCACTTTATCCAGACCGGATTTAATTTCAGTATATGATGATAGATGCCACCTGTAAAGAAATGTCATTAAGTTAAAAGCTTTGCAGTTTAGCAACTGCCCCCCAAACCCCCCGGAGGGGGGCTTAAAGGCTGTAATTGAACTTTTCATCTGTTAAAAGAGTTTAGAAGTCCCCCTCCGGGGCGCCCTGAGAAAGCGAAGAAGTACTCTCGGGGTAGACAAAGGGCCTTCAAATAAACCGGATATAACCACAACCCAATCCAGGAGGCCCTCTTTGAATTTTTTAAAAAATTTCAGTAAAAAAGAACTAATCGAAAAAATAAACCGCTTCTTTGAGCATAACCGCTTTTCAGGGCCCCTGATCGGGCTTGCAGCTTTTATTCTTATAGTCCCTTTCAGTTTTACTGATGCATATAATTTCTTTGAACTGAAACTCTACGACCTTCGTTTCCAGGGGAAACCTTCAATAGAAGAATGGGATAAACTATGGTTCCTTGATATTGATGAAAATAGTACCACTGCCCTGGGGCAGTTCCCATGGACAAGGGACATCTATGCTGAAGGCCTTGATGTCTTAAAGGAACTCGGCGCGTCACAGGTTGCATTTGATATTATGTACCCTGATTCTTCCCCGACTCAAATAAACAGAGAGATATACAATAATTTCATGCAGAAGCTCTCTTCATCATCTTCTTTAACTCAAAACGAACTTTCATCACTCATAAAAAATAATGATGTTATTTTTTCACAGGGCATAAAAAATAATGGAGAGGTAATTCTTTCATACACCTTTTCCCAGGACCCTGCAACCGAAGATGTAGCTGCCAGACAGGAATCTGCTGAATTTATTAAAGCCAGAGAACGTTTCATTAAAATCTCCTCAATACCTGTTCCTGAAGGTGATGAAAAAAAATTCCGGCATCTTGAAGATAGCAGCACCAGAACAATTGTTTATCCTATTCCACCTCTCATGGAATCCGCAAAATCATTCGGTTTTGTAAACAGGTTCACAGACATTGACGGAACAATCAGAAGAGTGCGCCTTGTGCAGGCATTTGAAGGTAGACTCTACTTCAACCTTGCCCTTGCCATGCTGATAGATGAATGCAGAGTAAAGAAAGAGAATATTACGGTAAACCCGGGAAAAAACATAATCCTTAAAAACGCTTTCAATTCAAACAAACAGACCACTGAAGATATAGTAATACCAATTGATAAAACCGGCATGATATTAGTAAACTGGGCAGGCCCCGGGCCAAGGGAGAAATCATTTAAGCAGATACCATTTTACTCACTTCTTGAATATCATCGTTTTGCAGATCCGGTTTACGAATTTTTTGACAATGCCGGCGGGATAGCAGGTATTCAGAAAAGAGCAGAGCTTTCCCAGGCCATACAGGATAAAAAAGTTTTTTTAAATAAGGCAGATGATGATTCACGAAAAGATGCAGCAATAGAATTAAAAGCTCTTCAGAAGGAACTCTTTGACCTGAAGCAGAGCTACCTGAATATGCTCATTGAAGAAAAAGACAGAATCATTTCAGAAATTAAATCAAACCCTTCTATAGATCTTGAAAATGAGCTGGAATTAATTCAGGGTGACATTAAAGCTGTAGAACTTGTTCTTCTTGCTGAATCTGTACAGGATAAAAACCTTATTATAGGTTTAACTGCAACAGGAACTCATGATATTGCATCCATACCCCTCCATAACGAATACCCGGGCGTGGGAACATATTTAAATACAATTAATACAATTATTCAGAAAGAATATATTTACAGACCTGGATTTATGTTTTCACTTTTACTTTTCCTAATTATATCTCTTGCAGCAGGTTATGTAATTCAGAAACTCCCTGCAAGAAAATCTCTAATGACAGGTTTACTCTCCTTCATTATTCTTAATCTGGCAATATTTCTTATTTTTGATTTTGCCAATATATGGGTTGAACAGCTTGGATCCAACCTGGCCCTTCTGATACCGGCACTTTCAATAATTTCAATAAAACTGATAAATGAAGAAAACCAGAAGAAATTCATCAAAGGTGCTTTCTCCAGATATATTGCCCCTGATGTAATTGATCAGATACTTGAGCACCCGGAATCACTTAAGCTTGGCGGTGAAAACCGCCCCATAACCATATTCTTTTCAGATGTTGCCGGATTCTCAACACTTTCGGAAAAACTCACCCCTCCTGAACTTGTTAAACTGCTCAATGAATATTTATCTGAAATGACAGATATAATAATATCTCACGGCGGTACTATAGATAAGTATGAAGGTGATGCAATTATGGCTTTTTACGGTGCTCCCCATTCATATCCTGACCATGAAATTCGTGCCTGCATGGCGGCAATTGATATGAAGAAAAAACTCAGGGAGATGCAGGAACACTGGAGAAATATAGGACAACATGAACTTTTTGTGCGCATGGGAATGAATACTGGTGACGCTGTTGTAGGGAATATGGGTTCCCGCATGAGAATGGATTATACAGCAATGGGTGATTCCGTAAACCTGGCATCACGACTTGAGGGTGCAAATAAATTTTACAGTACAACAGCAATGATAAGCGAGTTTACCTATAATGCGGCGAAAGATCATATAGAATCACGTAAACTCGATACTATAAAAGTAATAGGTAAAACTGAACCCATAATTATCTATGAACTGTTAAGCAGAAAGGGTGAACTTCCGCAGAAAATCTATGATATGATTGATATTTACAATCAGGGAATTGAATTTTTTGCTTCAAGACAGTGGAAAAAGGCACATAAAGCTTTCGAAGACTCACTTAAAATTATTCCCGATGATGGCCCGTCCCTGACATATAGAAAGAGATGTGAAGATTTTATGAAAAAGCCCCCATCGCAAAAATGGGATGGTGTTTTTTCATTAACATCAAAATAGTTTTAAGACGATTCCCGGTACCTGTTTAAGAGCTAAGGACCGGGAATTACTTCATTAAATAATAAATTTACACATTATTCCG
>CAYYKZ010000259.1:0-4350 GCA_964468455.1 uncultured Leptospirales bacterium
ATTTATTATTGCAACATATGAAAGTCATTATTATACAAAATCAAGTTTTGAAAGACCCTCACTCGAAGACAGAGAAAAGATTAAGGTAATAAATACTTTCCCCGAAGATGTTAAAAATTTTGAATATACCTACAAGGATGAAAAGGGGAATGAAGTCACAGAATACCTGAAATATCCGAAAAATATTAAAGCCGGAATAAATCCCGGTACAGGGGAGCCTTATAAACTTAATGAACGATTGATTTTCCGTTCATATCACCCCTTTAAAGATCTGAAAAAATATAAAAACTTCAATGAAATATCAATACTTATATTTGATGAAAAAGAAAACCTCATTTTCAGAGACTTCTTTCATGTAAAACCTATGAAGAGATAAAAAACCTTTTTATCTCTTCACCTATATCATTCAGAGAAGTAATAATCCGGCCGCCGGATGAATAAATAAAGTACTCTACCTGGAGGTTAACAATACTTCCTTCATTGTCACCGGCACTCCGGAAATCTCCCCTGTAGGCTGTAACAGGTTTTTTCAAAGCAGCAGCATATCCAATTTCAGATGCAGTACCGCTGTCCACATCAACACCATCAAGCACAGCAAAAAGGCCGTCGCAGAGGTCTATCCCCTTCCTGTTATTTTCAGCAATAACAAGATTAAGGGTTTTCCACCCTTTTTTTCTTTCAGGCCCTTCAGGCAGGGCCAGGACATTTCTGATCATGTCAACCGGTGTCAGGGACCAGGGATCAACAATATCAAACCCTGATTCATGGAAAATGGGGGTAATTTTTTCATAAAGAAAAATTCTCCCTGATTCAGAAAAACCGAGAGGTGAAGCAATATATATTTTCTTTTTCATATAATATCTCTTTAAATGCAGAATTAAAGTTTACCGGTAATTCAATAGTAGAAAAAATATTGACTCAGGTAAATTAAAATATTTACATCCAGTAAAATTTATGTTCATATGACAGATATCTGAACCTGAACAATCAGTAACCACTCAGCCCTTATGTTGGCAAGTTACTGTTCTTCTCAAATATTATTTATATTTCTTTTTAATCAATAATCAGTAAATATACCCTTTAAATTTTTACTGCTAATGATTAAACTCAGTAAATGCCGATTATATAAGCAGGGGCAATTATTTATAAACGGACATAATAAAGATTAACAGCGGAGTTAACATATGAAATACTCAATGGTAAAACAGTTTTCCAATGCGGCAATCGACAATGCCTTTAACTTTTTTTTCAGAATTGTCGACTTCGGCAAACTGATGGTAGAGGTTTTCTGGGCTTTTCTTGATATCTGGATAGCCTTTTTCATGATATTCGTAAATGCTTTTATGTATGTATACTATTTCTTTCTTTTCCTCATTGACAGAGGTTCAGAATCAGCGCCGCCTGCTCCGCTCTCAGGGCGTACCAAATTTCAGAAAAAATCTAAAATTCCAACTGTATCGATCTCTTCATCACCGAACCCCATACCGGCCATGTACAGGGTTACACAAAAAGCTGCAGGTTCAGCCAGAACATTTACTGACACTGTTGAGAATACAGCTGCAAAAACAGTTGAAACAGCACAGAAAGCACTCCCTGCCCTTAAGCCATCAGGCGGCGGCTCAAGGATAAATATCGGGAAAGTTATTCTTGAATTTATAGCAGATTTCTTCAAAGCTGTTAAGGATATAATAATAAAGCCATTTAAACTTATTGCTGATTTTCTCTCAGGCAGATTAAAGCCTGTTAAGGAGAGTGAAGTCAAATCATCCGGCTCATCACAGAAAACAAGCCTTATTGATGAATATATGAAGGAATACGAAAAAAAGCGGGGAAGAAGATAATTACTTAAAAGCCCCTTTCGGGGCTTTTTTTATATCAATGCTTAAAGGCCCTTTCACCTGTAAACATCATTGTTGCCATCGGATCAGCCTCATTACAGGCCTCAATTGATTCAAAATCCCTGATTGAACCCCCTGGCTGAAGAATAGCACTTACCCCATGTTCAAGGATAACATCAACTCCATCCCTGAAAGGGAAAAAGGCATCTGAAACAGCAACAGCGCCTTCAAGCCCGCCCATTGCCGCATCAGTCTCTTCATCCAGTTCAACAAGTTCAGACTCATTCCGTTCACCATTTTTAACTGCAAGTTCCAGTTCCTTAAAAGATATACCGTGGCGGTCAAAACAAAGCAAATCAGCATATTTTGTATAGGCTTTAAATATGGCAATTTCAGCAACACCAACCCTGTCCTGTTCACCTGTACCTATTCCGATTGTCACCCCGTTCTTCACATAAATAACAGAGTTGGATGTAACTCCCTGCTCCACATACCATCCGAAAAGCATATCCTCGATCTCTCTTTTATCAGGGGCTCTTTTAATTTCATATTTCTCACCCTTGTATTCTGAAACAGCTGGAAGAAAATCTGCAGCGCTTTTTATTCTGGTTACTGAAGATTGCTGAACAATAATACCGCCATCAATAAGGGATTTGAATTCAGGAAAAACAGATTCCTTCATTTCTGAAAGTCTGTCAATACGCGGAATCTGTATAATCCGTAAATTTTTCTTCTTTTTCAGTATCTCAAGAGCAGCCCCATCATAATCGGGAGCAACTACTACTTCAAGATACTGTGCTGCAATAAGCTCTGCAGTATCCTTATCGCACTTTCTGTTCAGCGCCACGCATCCGCCAAAAGCGGCAATCCTGTCAGCTCTGAAAGCTCTGAAAAAAGCCTCGGAAATTGTACTGCCCATTGCCACGCCGCAGGGATTATTATGCTTAACTATTACAGCAGAAGGTTTTTCTGTAAGATATTTAAGAATATTCAGAGAGTTATCTATATCAGTAAGATTCGTTTTACCCGGATGTTTACCAGGCTGAATCATCATATTTTCATCAATACCGCTTACAAGGGAATTCCCCGGTTCAATAAATCTGCAGCCGCCAAGAACAATGTTGCCGTTAACAAGCTCGTACATGGCCGCTTCCTGGCCGGGATTTTCACCATAGCGTAACCCTTTTTCAATGTATACCCCATCCTCCTCAATTTTCCAGATCCTTTTTCTGTATACAAGCTTCTGATCACCAAAGCTAATTGTCAAATCATCAGGAAAATGATCATCCATTACTGTTTTATATGAGTTTTTCAAATCCTTCATCTTTTATTCTCCATAATTAATCAATTATTGTTGACCCTTCCATAAAAACTATGTCCAGGATAAATTCACTCCTCCTGGAATCTACCGGGGTTATGCCCATGAGCTGTCCTTTAAATTCAAAGCTGGAGTTTTCGTTAAGCAGATCAATAATATTCTTGTCATCAAAATATACATAATACAGAAATTTAAGCCTGAATTTTGAGGATTCTCCGGCAGAAACTTCAATACGGAAATTTTTTTTATAATTCTCCCTTTCTACAATAGTTAATATTGTCCCTCTGCCTATAATTATTCTTCCGGGTAATTCATCAAGATAAATATCCCTCTCAATTGAACTCATCCTGCTAAGGGACTGAAAAAAATCATTGTCAAAGACCATGCTTTCAGCAGCATAAAGAGGGCATATAATTATTAATACTGCAGATAAAAAAAACGTCTTAAAAAAACCTCTTTTATTCATACCTGTCTCTGTGGTTGCCGAAATTTATTCTGTGAATACGGGAATTCCTGGAAACTTCCAGAAAATTCATACGACGTCCAGATTTTCTGAATCTGTCAATAAAATCTTCCAGAGATTTAATTCTTCTTCCATCGATAGAAATAACATTATCCCCCCTTGCCAGGTCATTATCGGGCTGAATATTCGGAGAAATATATGAAACAACAATAGCACCTGAAAGTGCATCCTCATCAAGTTCTATTCCGTACATTCTGAAAAAAAGAGCCAGCTCATTCTGTATTCGCGCATGCACCTCTTTTTCCCTTAAAATTATATTAACATCCCTGAGTTTGCCGTTTCCTGCAGCTACAATACGCACCCTTGAACCCACAGGTTTGTTTCCGACTATTTTTACAAGAGAACCTATTGTATCAACTTTTGATCCGTCAATTTCATAAATCACATCCCCCTGCTTCAGTCCTGCAAGGTCTGCGGGTGAATTTTTTATAACAGAAATTATTTCTACAACACTTCCTTCACGTCCGGAGGAACTCTTTTCTCTGGCAATAAATCCAATCCAGCCCCTTCTCACTCTCCCTACAGTAATAAGGTCAAAACAGACCTGCTTAACAATGTTGGATGGTATGGCAAAACTTATACCCTGAAATCCGCCCGAATCTGTTCTAATAGCTGTATTTCTACCCACCCGCTCACCCTAACGATTAAAAAGAGGGCCGCCCGAATTTCCG
>CAYYKZ010000260.1:0-4342 GCA_964468455.1 uncultured Leptospirales bacterium
TTCACTCAGGGCGCGCACGCTCCAGCCGGAATGACCGAAATAGACATTACCCCTATAATTAAACTGCTACCATGCAATCAGCAATTATTCCTTAAAATATTTTTCAGTATAATAATACTCTTATAGAATATATATCATCTGCCCTTTAATGTTTTGCTTGACTAATTATTTAAATCTCATATTAAGCGGTTAACATAAAATTTCAAAGGCTATTCATGATTAATAAAAAAAGTTTTCCCCGATTAATGCTTATTATACTTGGCGCGGTTCTTATAGTTACCTCAGCAGAGGCATATTCTCATAAAATATATAACTATTTCACCCGTAAAGCAATAAATGAATATCAGCAAATAATAAAAAATCCCGGCGGGTGGCTTGTACTTGGTGAATCTGAAAAGGGAAACCCCATATTCTACAGGGAATTCGGCAGCGGAAAAAATATTACTCTTATAATCGGAGGTATACATGGGGATGAACCGGCAGCCACATCTTCTGTAATAGAACTTGCCCGGTTTCTGGAAAAATATCCCAACGCCATTACACAAAAAACAGTACTGGTTGCCTGCCTTAATCCTGACGGACTCCTGGCAGGAACAAGAGTAAACAGCAGAGGGGTTGATATTAACCGCAACTTCCCTGCTGATAACTGGTCACCTGAATATATCAAAACCTATAACAATCCTGGAGAGAAACCCGCATCAGAAAAAGAAACACAGCTTGCTGTTAAAATAATAAAGAAATACAAACCACGGCTCCTTATACAGATGCATCAGCCATTCAACACAATTTACGCCAATAAATATGTTCCTGTTGAAATATCAGAGGAAATGTCACAGATCACGGGACTTCCTGTTGAGGAGGATGTATGGTACCCCACACCAGGATCTCTGGGTAGTCATGCAACGTCCGGGAAAAAAAGAATGCCTGTAATAACATATGAAATGGGGTCAATCAGCAGGGCTCAGGATTATACAGGAGTTATTGTGTCCATTGTCAGAGTAATAAACAGAATCGGGGATAAAAGCAGATAAAACGTCCCGGGATCTACATCCCGGGTGAAAAAAGTTTTTTTGCTTTTTCTGTTTTAAGAAGAAGATTAACTGCGCTGTATGGATCTATTTTTTCAACAGGTTTATCATTGTCATAATATATGGCATAGGGCGCGCTGTTTAAATCCCTGTTGTTTTTAAAAAGTATTTTATATCCGTCACCTATAATTGCATAATCGTTCCTTTTAAAGCTTACGAGTATGCCAAGAGATGAAACCGCAAAATCTTTTTCAGGATCATATTCCAGAAGAGATTTTCCTGTCATAAAAACACCGGTGTTATAATTAAGATTAATCAGATCAAATGCTGTTGGGAGAAAATCCTGATGAGAGGTATATTTATACTTCACATCCCCCTCTTTTGCACCCGGATAATAGAGCAAAGCTGCAGGCTGAATCTGTATATTATTCAAACCCCAGGTGTGTCCAAAACTCCCATGCTCCCAGAATTCCTCTCCATGATCCCCGGCAATAACAATTATGGTATTTTTAAGCCTTCCCATTTTATCAAGGCTTACAAGAAGTTTATTGATCAGATGGTCAGCATAATAAACAGAGTTCATGTACCTGTTCATCAGTCCCTCTTTATGTTTTTCAAACTTCTCCTGCTTTCCGCTTATAATTTCAAACTTCATAGTAAAGGCAGGCTTAAACTTTTCAAACTCAGGAGGATAGTAATAATTAAAATGAGTAACGTTGCAAAGATAGTAATCAAAACGGGGTTTGTCAGATTTATCTTTCTTAAGTTCTTCTATATATTTATTAATAAGCTTCTCTTCTCTGGGTGCGTAGTCATCCACAATCCCCGGAACGCGTACAAAATTCCCTTCTGTGTTTTCAATAATGTCCCTGTATATATATTCATAATTTTTAGGAGAATTATAATATATAGACTGTCTGTAGCCCAGCTTTTTGAGTATTTCAAGTGGAATATTTCTGCATTGATTCCCCCTTAGAGGTTCATGGAAGAATGGAGCAAGACCCGTAAGCATACCGTAAAGGCTTCCTGGAGTATTATTACCGGTTGTATAATGCCTTTTAAGAATTATACCTTTATTCTTTGCAAATTTATATAGATGAGGCATATTGGAAGGATTAAGCATGTCAGACCTTAGTCCCTCCACATTCATAAAAAGAATATTATATTTTTTCCCGGCAGTGAAATTATGAGACATGATATTTTCATAATTCTTTTTAAGATTAAGTATTTTTTCAGTTTCAGTCTTTTCACTCAGCATAGGAGGAGACTTGAAAAGTTCAGGAAATCCATCCTGTTCACTGTTTACAGCCCCTATCCTTATACGGTCTTCCGGGAATCCGGTGGCTGCCTGCCATGGGATCTGCTGCTTCATTATACTCATCTTCCAACCCTCTGCAGCAAGGGAAATAAGCTGGAAGTGAAGCAGAATTGCTGTAACAGTAAAAAAAATAATAAGCGGAGCAGTAATATTAAAACTCAGCACTTTACCTTTTAACAATCTGTCAGCCAGCCTGAAACAAAAATAGAAAAAAAGCAGATATATTATTACAGCAGCAGAAAGTTTCAGCACAACAGAAGTGAAGTCTCCTAGATCCCCCCCCTGCCATCCGCGAATAGTCATGACAAAACCTTCAAGGCCAAGCTGTTTACCGAAAACCAGCACAATTATGTAGTTCATAAAAAAAAGAGAAGTAACAATAAGGTTTGAAATCAGGTATGATACAAGAGAACCGTTTTTAAAGTATCCAGCTGCCAGATGCAGAAAAAAATATATAAAACCATTAAGTACAATTATTGACGCAAAAATATAGATAAATGTAAAAACAAACTCCCTGTCAATACTCCCCCCTGTTTTATCCCGCATTATAAAAAAAGTAATAATTGCGGACCATAAAAAAAGATTCACTATCCCTGCAACTTTTACCTTAAAAATAGACCTGATTTTATCTGTCATTACTCTGCTCCCTCTTTTTTTACCAGAAAGAAGCATGGATATTATTTTTCAAATGTTTTTTTAACATAAATTCAATGTTATTTCCGGCATCCTAATTTAATAGAGTTTGTCATTATTTATCCGGAATCTGCCTGGTATTGCTGAACACCTCATCTGCAAACCGCAGATATTCATCCCCTGAAAATTTCCGGGCAGCTGCCAGGTCAATTCCGGCAAGCTCAATCCATTCTTTGACTTTATTTTTCAAGCTATAGCCCTCCCCTCTCCCCGGTATAAATACATGAATTTACATTGAAATTAATTCATGGGAGAGGGGCAAGGGTGAGGGCACTGAACAGATTTAGCAAATGCTCTGACCCTGGATTATCCTGAATAGAGGCATCCGGAACCCAATTTTACAACGAGTAATAAAAAATAGTTGAAAAATACAAATTCAAAATCTCAATTGCTATATTAAAGAAAATAACATGATAAAAACTGCATAAAAACATATCCTGTACCTGTTTTAAGCAATTCAGAGATAGACAACCTTTAAACAAAAAGAAAAGAGGATAAATGAAAAAAACAGCCATATTATTAATTACCGCCTTTTCCATACTTTCCGCCTATGCCGTAAATATTTCAAACCCGCTGGATAAATCACAGCTCAATCTGTCAGCGATCCCATATAAAATCGTATTTGAAAGCTACAGTAATAACAACTGGGATCTCTATATAATCAATGCAGACGGCACGGAGAGAAAAAACATAACAGAAACACCTGACATACATGAAATGTATCCAAAGGTTTCCCCTGACGGCACCAGAATCGTCTTTGTTGCAGATAAAGGCGAGGGAAGAAACAGGAAGAGAGACCTTTATCTTCTTAATCTTATTTCAGGAAAACGTGAAATTATTTCAGAACACGCACGTCAGCCCGCATGGAGCCTTGACAGCAGATATATTGCATTTGTAAAAGCGGAATCCACAAGACGCTTTTCCATGGAAAGCTGGGCAACAAAAGGGCTTTATTTTTACGACACCTACACTGGTGAAACAAAGAAACATCCTAATGATAAAATAGAGCATCTCTATAATCTCAGCTATGCCCCTGGAGGGAAATATTTAACAGCAACACTTCTTGGCGGTATGGGATTCAGGCACACTAATATTGCAATTGACCTTAACAGCAACGACTTCTTTAAACTTGGCATAATAGGATGCAGGCCTGAATTCACCCCTGATGGTAAAAAAATTGCATGGGGGAGAAGCGACACTGAATTTAAAATTGCGAAAATAGATTTAAAACAGAGGCCTCCTGTAGCGTATGGCAATATCAAATCATTCATAAAAGTAAAAAAAGGATTTGAAGTTTATCATG
>CAYYKZ010000261.1:0-4341 GCA_964468455.1 uncultured Leptospirales bacterium
TCATTAGTCAGTTCTTCCAGTTTTCCTTTCATTTTAAGCCTCTGAATTTATACTCTATCTTGTTATTTATCAACTGCTACAATTTTAGTTTTAAGCGGCAGCTTGTTAGATGCACTTTTAAGCGCCTCTCTTGCAAGTTCTTCATCAACACCGGCAATCTCAAAAAGAATCCTTCCAGGCAGAACCCTTGCTACAAATCCTTCAGGATTACCCTTACCTTTACCCATACGGGTTTCAGCTGCTTTTTTAGTAAAAGGGAAATCGGGGAAAATTCTAATCCAAAGCTTCCCGCCTCTTTTAACTTTCCTGTTAATTGCAACCCTTGCTGATTCTATCTGTCTGCTTGTAATTTTCGCCGACTCTACTGCCTTTAATCCGAATTCTCCAAATGAAACTTTGGAACCGTTCTGAGCAGTACCAGTCATCCTGCCCCGCATTACCTTTCTGTGCTTAACTCTTTTTGGCATTAACATAGTAATTCACCCTTGTCTTATCTGGTCTTTCTCTTAACAGAGTACCTGTCTTCGTCATCATTCTGGTCTTTTGAAAGGACATCGCCATTATAAAGCCATACTTTAACACCTATGAGCCCGAAGGTTGTAAGTGCTTCAGCAAAACCGTAGTCAATATCCGCTCTCAAGGTATGAAGAGGTACTCGTCCATCCTTGTATATTTCGGTACGGGCCATTTCTGCGTTATTAAGCCGTCCTGATATCATTATCTTGATTCCCAGTGTTCCGCTGCGCATTGCATTTGTTATTGCCTGCTTCACAGCTCTTCTATAAGGAAATCTATTCTCTATTTGTGCAGCTATCTGCTCTGCAATCAGTTTAGAATTTCTTTCAGGCTTCTTGACTTCAATAATGTTTATATATACAGTTTTTGATGCAATTTTCTGCAGCTGATTTTTAAGATCTTCAATATCAGCTCCCTTTTTTCCTATCAGTACGCCGGGTCTCGCGGCATTGATATTGACATTTACTCTATCAGGGAATCTTTCTATACTGACTCTGGAAATTCCAGCACTCTTCTTTTCTTTTTCAATAAACTTTTTTATCTTAAGATCCTCATGAATATTTCTTGAGTACTCTTTTTTTTCACCGTACCATACAGAATCCCATGTCCGGTTAATTTTTAATCTAATTCCTATTGGATTTACCTTCTGACCCATTTGATATTCCCTTTATTCCTCAATTAATTTTCATCAGACAATACTACAGTAACAGTACTTGTTCTTTTTCTTATTCTTCCGGCTCTGCCTCTGGCTCTGGCCATAAATCTCTTCAGAGTGGGGCCTTCGTCAACCGCAATTTTTGTTATAAACAAGGCATCTTCAATAATATCAGGATTATGATATTTAGCATTAGCACCGGCAGAATATAGAGTCTTCAATACAATCCTGGCCCCTTTCTGCGGCATATGCTTCAGTACATCAATGGCCTCGGGAAGAGAATATCCCTTAATCTCGTTTGTTACAAGCCTTACTTTTGATGCTGAAATTCTATTATATTTAGATATGGCTGATGCTTCCATTATTATTCCTCTTTACTTTTTCTTCTTTGCCACTTTATCATCTTTGCTTGTATGACCTCTATAAGTTCTTGTAGGAGAGAATTCCCCAAGCTTGTGGCCAATCATATTTTCTGTAACATAAACAGGTATAAATGTCTTACCATTATGAACCATAAGCGTATGACCAATCATTTCAGGAAAAATAGTGGATCTCCTTGACCAGGTTTTTACAGCTTTTTTACTGTTACCAAGATTCATTTCTTCAACTTTTTTAAACAGCTTAGGATCTACATATGGTCCTTTTTTTACAGATCTTCCCATACTAGCCCTTCCTTCTCTTTATGATATATTTATCGCTATACTTATGCTTCTTTCTTGTCTTATAGCCTTTACTTGGCACACCAGTTGGTGAAACCGGATGACGACCACCGGAAGATTTACCTTCACCACCACCAAGCGGGTGATCAATCGGATTCATAGCAACACCTCTAACTTTGGGACGCTTATTCATCCATCTTGAACGTCCGGCCTTCCCGATTGTTATATTGCTGTGCTCCTTATTGCCAACTTCGCCAAGTGTAGAATAACACTCTTTATGTATTTTTCTAATTTCCCCTGAAGGAAGTTTAACAAGGCAGTAATCTCCTTCTTTAGCAGAAAGTACTGCAGCTGCTCCGGCAGATCTTGCAAGCTGACCGCCCTTTCCTTTATGCAGTTCAATATTGTATATGCTTGAACCCAGGGGTATATTCTTAAGAGGAAGTGCATTCCCTGCTTTAATCTCCACTTTTTCACCTGACTCAATTTTGTCACCAACTTTTATTGAATCGGGTGCAATAATGTATCTTTTTTCTCCATCTATATAACTAACTAAAGCTATATTTGCAGATCTGTTTGGATCATACTCGATAGTAACGATTTTTCCGGGAATACCGAACTTATCTCTTTTAAAATCAATAACACGGAATTTTCTTTTATGTCCGCCGCCTCTTCTTCGTACAGATACCTGACCTTTATAGCCTCTACCTGAATCTCCTGTTTTTCCTTTAGTCAGGGGTTTGAATGGAGATTCTGCAGTTACTTCAGCCTTATCAAGTACTGTCTTATACCTAAGAGTTGACGTTACTGGTCTGTATTTTTTTATACCCATTTCTATTACCTTCTTCGAATAACTTCTAAGTTATTGCCCCTCAAAGATTTCAATTTTCTGTCCGGCAGTTAATGTAACAATAGCCTTTTTCCATGCCGCTCTTTTGCCGACACGAAATCTAAGTCTTCTGTTTTTCCCCCTGACATTCATTATGTTTACTTTCTCGGCATCAATTTCAAAAAGATCTTTTATGGCTTTTTTCACCATATGCTTATTGGCTTTTCTTGATACCTGAAAAACATACTTATTCTGTTCCATCAGTTCAGTAGTCTTTTCTGAAATTATAGGCCTGATAATTATATCATTGGAATTCATTTTACTTAACCCTGGCAAATTTTTCGTTTATCTGGTTTACAGCGCTCTCTGTAATTATCAGCTCTTTTGAATAAAAAATATCTCTACCCGACATCCTGGCAACGTTATTGTACCTGAACCAGGGAATATTTCTTACAGCTCTTTTAAGAAGTGAATCTTCAGAATCAGGCTTACCTGATACAATTACAGCTTTTGTTAAAGAAAGAGCCTTACCTATTCCAGCTATCTCTTTTGACTTACCGCTTACTGTAAAGTCCTCAACAACCTTAACAGCTCCTTCTTTCGCTTTTATAGAAAGAATAGATAAAAAAGCGGCTCTTTTTATTTTCTTTGGAAGATGAATTGAATAATCACGGGGTGTTGGAGCAAATACAGTCCCGCCACCTTTCCAGATTGGCGATCTGTTTGTTCCTGCACGCGCCCTTCCTGTACCTTTCTGCCTCCAGGGTTTCGCGCCGCCGCCTCTAACTTCAGCACGCTCTTTAGCTGAATGAGTCCCCTGCCTTAAATTGGCATTTGCAGCTTTAACATACTCATATACAAGTACATCATTAATTTCAGAAGCGAAAATATCATCTGAAAGTTCAACTTCACCTATTTTCTTTCCATCTATGGAATACTTATCTACCTTCATCACAATCCCCTACTTTTCAGTCACTTTAATCAAAGTGTTTTTACTCCCGGGAATAGCGCCCGATATTAACACAATGTTCTTATCCTGAAGTATCTTTACTATTTTCAGATTTTTAACAGTAACCTTTTTGCTTCCAAAACGTCCGGGCATCTTTTTCCCTTTCCATACTTCACTGGGATAGGCACAGGCACCGATTGAACCGGGAGCACGATGAAAATGTGAACCGTGTGTAGTTCTACCACCGCCAAAACCATGTCTTTTTATAACACCGGAAAAACCGTGACCCTTGGAAATCCCTGTAACATTAACTGTATCATTCTCCTGGAAAAGACTGCAGTCAAGCTGACTCCCTACTTCAATAGACGGATCAAACTCATCAACTTCAGCCATATAGCGTTTAGGAGTTATATTCTTCTTCTTCAGGTCTTCAGAGATTGGCTTTGTCACTCTTTTTTCTTTCTGGTCACAAAAACCGAGCTTCAAAGCACTATAACCATCTTTTGCAATATTTTTTTTCTGTACCACTACACAAGGACCCAGTTCACAGGCTGTCACAGGTACAACAGTGCCGTCCTCTTTAGTGAATTGAGTCATTCCAATTTTTCTACCCAATAGTGCTTTTTTCATCACCTTAACCTACTTATCGTAATTAATTCATACATTTTTACTTCTACGGATAGCTATAAAGACCCTACAGCTTACAGGGTCTCTCTCCACTTTCTTAATAAAG
>CAYYKZ010000262.1:0-4317 GCA_964468455.1 uncultured Leptospirales bacterium
ACTGAGGGTAATAAGTAATGATCGAAAAAGAAATTGTTGTAAATAGTGATGCAGGTGTACACGCCAGGCCTGCCATGATGATCGTGCGTGAAGCAATGAAGTATTCCTGTGAAGTGACCCTCATAAAGGATAATGTAGAGGCAGATGGTAAATCAATTATGTCTGTGCTGGGCCTTGCGATTATTTCCGGATCTAAAATTACAGTCAGAGCAAAAGGTGAAGGTGAGGAGGAGGTTGTGAATTATATTGTTGATCTTATCGAAAAGGGATTCAATTCTTAAAATAAATTTTTTGTAGGTACAGATTTGTCTCCTGTAAAAAAAAAAGGTGTTAACGGTAATTCTCTTCAGGATATTCTTTTCCTTATCGGGATAATCGTATTTACTTCTGTCCTTATAATTGGTCTTTTCCCCGGCCGAAGTGAAGCCGGATTAATTGATGAAGACTTTTTTATTACTGCCGCAATGACTGTCCCTATTATTGCAGGAATATATTTTATTGTTATTTCTTTCCGACGCAGCCTGAATATAGAGTCAATCGACATCAGAGAGAGTATTAGTAAAAAAATTACTCTGGCTTTTGTTTTTATCGCCCTTTTATCAACCATGCCTATTGTCATTATTTCCAGTACTTATTTTAATCAGACTTTATCCAGGCTTTTCCGGGGGAGCACAATAGAAGCCCTTCGGGAATCAATAAAACAGGTTGATGACAACTACGATATTCTTGTTAATGAGGTTCGCCTTGAACTTGAAAATTTAAAGCTTGTTCTTCAGACAACCGGAATATCTCAGCATGATATTGTTTTCAGTAAAAGTTCTGAGCTTCTACAAAGAAGGGGATTCCAGTTTTCAGTATATAGCCGAAGTAAAAACGATGAACCTGTTTACAGAAACATGGTTTTTTCTGAATTTCCCGGAATACATGATTATCTTCGCCCTTTTTATAAAAGTAAACGAATAGATAATGTTCGACTCGACAGGGCTTCTTTCCGCGGAATGGATTTTATATCAGGTGCATTTAATTATAAGTCAAATATTGTTGTTATTAATAAAATAATCCCGGAATCTTTAATAAAGAGAGAACAGCTTTTTCTGCAGGCATACAGAGAGTATAAGGAAGTTCATAATTTAAAAGAATACTTTGTCAGCGGTTCAGGTTCCTTTCTGATGCTGCTGTCGATTTTAATAATGGTTATTGCATATGTTATCAGTCTGTATCTGTCAGGGACAATAACCAGGCCGGTTCTTAATCTTTCCGGAGCAGCTAAAGAGCTTGCAAAAGGGAATTATAAGGTTTCAATAGAGAGAAGTACAAATGATGAACTTGGTGAGCTTGTTGATGCCTTTAACAAAATGGTCAGGCAGCTGGATGAAAATAATAAAATTATGCTTCAGAAACAGCGTCTGGAAGCATGGAATGAAATGGCCAGACGTCTGGTTCATGAAATAAAAAATCCACTGACACCTATAAGGTTGTCAGCAGAAAGAATGAGAAAACTTGTTAAAGACAATAATGTTAAAAAAGATGAGGCAGTTATTACAGGCAGTGAAACTATTATTAATGAAGTTAATTCCCTGTTAAGGCTTGTGAGTGAGTTTAACGATTTCGCAAGATTGCCGGAAAAGCGTGCAGAAATGGGTTCTCTTAATGCTTTAATTAAAGAGACTGTATCTCTCTTCGGAGTTTATGAAAATGTTTCCTTTGAGGAAAAGTATGACCCTGAAGTACCTGATATTCTTATTGATAAAGTGCTTATAAGACAGGCATTCAATAACCTTCTGGCTAATGCAGTTTATGCTATGGAGGAAACCGGAAAGATAACACTGACCACAGAATATGATGTTAATAATTCCAGAATAATTATAAGGTTAAAAGATACCGGACTGGGAATCGACAGTGATCTTATTGATAAAATTTTTGTTCCCGGTTTTTCTCAAAAAAGTTCCGGGTCGGGCCTTGGACTGGCAATTGTTGAAAAAATTATACTTGAACATTTCGGGACTATTACCTGTAATTCAGTTAAAGGACAAGGGACTGAATTTGTAATAGCTTTCCAAGTAATGACCGGAGTTGAATAATGGCAAGGATTCTTATAGTTGATGATGAAGAAAATATTGTTTCTACAATAACCCATATTCTGCAGGATGAAGGGCATGTGGTATTTTCTGCAGCAAATGGTTCGGAGGCATTAAATTTTTCAGCTAAAAATGAAGTAGAACTGATAATTCTCGATGTATGGCTTCCCGATATGGACGGGCTGGATCTTCTTGAAAAAATTAAGGCTTCAGGAGTTGAAGCGTCAGTGATTATGATTAGCGGTCATGGTTCTATTGATATAGCAGTGAGATCTACAAGGATAGGTGCCTTTGATTTTATTGAAAAACCTCCTTCACTTGACAGGCTTATTACATCGGTAAATAACGCACTGGAGCAGGTGAGGCTTAAAAAAGAAAACATTAAGCTTAAAAAAATGTCTTTTGTTGATGATGAAATGATAGGCGGCTCCGCGGAGATAAAAGAAATAAAGGAAATAATAAAAAAGGCGGCAAAAACAAATGCCAGAGTTTTTATTACAGGGGAAAATGGTACAGGAAAAGAGCTGGTTGCAAAAGCTATTTATCAGCTTTCAAACAGATCGGATAAACCTTTTGTAAAGGTTAACTGTGCAGCAATACCGGGAGAGCTTATTGAAAGTGAGCTTTTTGGACATGAAAAAGGCGCCTTTACCGGGGCTTTAAACAGGAGAATGGGTAAGTTTGAACTGGCAGATACCGGTACACTGTTTCTTGACGAAATATGCGATATGAGCCTTGCTGCTCAGGCCAAAGTTCTCAGGGTGCTGCAGGAGCAGCAGCTTGAAAGGGTAGGCGGGAATGAAACTTTGAGTGTAGATGTAAGGGTTATTGCTGCCACAAATGTGGATGTAGTAAAAGCTATTGATGATGGGAAGTTTCGTGAAGATCTATACTACAGGCTGAATGTTATTCCAATACATGTTCCACGTCTTGCAAAAAGAAGCAGCGACCTTGAGCTTCTTATCGGATATTTTCTTGAAAGATTTTCAAGTGAGCATGGAACAGGGGAGAAAAAATTGAGTCCTGAATCTCTTGACTTCCTTAAAAAATATCCATGGCCCGGCAACGTACGAGAACTGAAAAATATTATTGAACGTGTTGTAATTATGGTACCTGGTGAAACAATTGAAATTGATGACTTAAAAAAGAACATGATGCCTGACAGCAGACTTGAGAATAATTCTGTCAATAAATCTTCTTTAAAAGAAGCAAGAGAGAAATTTGAGAAAAGTTATATAATAAAAGCCCTTAAACAGAATGATAAAAATATATCACATACCGCAAAAGAGCTTGAGATTGAGCGCACCAATCTGCATCGAAAAATTAATCAGTACAAAATTGATTTAGACAAAATATGAAAAATTTTCTTTCCTCGACCTTACAAAAAAAGTCATGGCCGGGCGCACCGGTCCTTTATAAAACTGCAGAAGAGCGGGTGTTTCTTCATGGATGGATTAATCATAGTGTTTCTGTCTCAGATGATGTAAACAATGAAATGATCGTTTCCTTAATACAGAAATGCGGCAAATGCGGTAAAGTAAAGGAAAAGAAAAAAGGTTTTGGAACAGGGGCAAACCGGTTAATGGTTATACTTAACGCTCCAGTAATGATGAATCGGATAGAAATAACCCTTTATAAAAACGAATCGGGTGATCTTTTACGGAAAATGATTAAGGCAATTGGCTTTGAGCTTGAAGATTGTTATACAACAAACTTAATAAAATGTGAAAGCGATGATGTTTTCACAAAGCCGAGCGACATGATTAAAAATTGTACAGAAATTCTTGAAAAGGAATTATCTTTTTATAACCCTGAAATTGTTATTGTAATGGGTGAAATTCTTCCGCTGCAGAGTATTGTAAAAATGAGTTCCGGTATTATATGGTTTAACACTGATCACCCCGTCTCAATTCTTAAAAATCCGGGTCTTAAAAGAACGGCATGGGAAACATTAAAACAGGTAAAAAAGAAATATCGGGAATTGCAGATATAATGGTTAAGCTGTCCCCTTTTAAAGCTGCAGAGGTGATAGTAAATACGCCTGTTGACCGGTCATTTACTTATGCTGTACCTGATGGTATGGAGATTTCTTCAGGTGTAAGAGTGAAGGTTAATTTTGCAGGACGTAGTGTTATTGGGTATGTTTTAAAACTTCATAATGATATTCCGGAAAATATTGATCTAAAGGATATAATAGATGTTATTGATAACGCGCCAATTTTTGATGAACGGCTTATTG
>CAYYKZ010000263.1:0-1266 GCA_964468455.1 uncultured Leptospirales bacterium
CAAAATGCAGGTTCTTATCCATAATAGCATAATTTGATGACTGAGGAAGCCATCCGGGAACAATCACAGACATTTCTCTCCATCCCCAGAAATCAAGACGCCCCATTTTAAGCTTATGAATATTGCCGCGATAATCACGTATTTTAATATATAGAGTATGCCTGAACTTTCTTCCAAGAACCCAGATCTTAAACTCTTTTGCTTTCCCTCTTATGATGTATTCATTTGGAGGAAATACCTCTACTCTGTCAAAACCTCTGTCCATAAAATGTGATTTTACACCAAGGACAAACCTGTTTTCATGTACAATACCGTTTTCATCCGCTTCGGTTCTTTCTGCAAATTCACCCGGTTGGTTATTCTCATTAATCGGTTCACCATTACGTGTAGGTCTTGGCTTACCGGGATATTTTCTTATCTTTGTTTCTCCCAGGGGACAAGTGGCAACCGCTCTCCAGTCCTCGGAATTTTCAAAATCATCCAGCCAATCAGTTACAAGTCCATCCAGTTTGGGCCTGTCATTTCCGGTTCCGGTTGTCTGATTTGTACCGGCACCCGGGTCCACCTGTGCGAGCAGGTCCGATCCTCCATTGCCGATAAAAAGAACAAGAGACCCGATAAGAATCGACAATGCAGCCACTTTAAACTTCCTGTTCATCGTAAACTCCTTTAATCAATATTGATTAATTCACTCATTATCATGAATAATAATTACACCTGACTTATTTTATGTCGGCATACAAAAAACAAAAATTTAACAATAATTGGGTAGTACTGCCAAAATAAAATCTCTCATTTAAATTAAAATATATTATTGCACTTTGTCAAGGAAAATAATCACCTATTATATTCTCTTATATTTTTATTGAGCATTTATAAATAAAAAATCAAAAAAAACTTCCATTGCGACATAATAATTAAGATTTCCTTTTTCTTAATCATCCGTAATGCGGATTTTTACATTATCTTCCTTTATTAAAACATAAAATTATATTTATATTTAATACTCAATATTAAAGTAAAAATTTATAAAAAATAATTGCTAAATGCATTAATGAATTTAATCCTGAGAATATATAAAATATCCATATAATTCAGAGAGTAAAATGAACAGAAAAAACAAAGATGACATGCCATTGCTTTTCAAAGCTATATTGACTTTTACAGGCTTAGTTGCCGGAGCACTAATTATGCACTTTATTTTAATTATAATGCCTGTTAATACATCCGCCATGGATCCTGCGCTTAACAAAGGGGATCATATAT
>CAYYKZ010000263.1:1351-4311 GCA_964468455.1 uncultured Leptospirales bacterium
TGCTGTTTATACAAGCCCTTCTGAGGATGGACGTCTGCTCATTTCCCGGGTTATCGGTACAGAATATGACACAATTGAACTAAAAAACCGGATAATTTATATAAATAGCGAACCCCTTATGATACCCTCTTCCAAAGAGGGGGAAACACCCTTCCCGATGAAATTCAGTTTCAGGGATAATATGCCTCCTGTAAAACTTGAAAGGGGTGAATATTTTATGTTAAGTGATAATTTCAATTCCTCATTTGACAGCAGAAGTTTTGGCCCGGTAAAAAATGAAAATATTACCGGCAGGGTAATATATACAAGATAAAATTCTGATTCTTTAACGCCGAAAGGAGGAGGCATGATTAAGGCAATAATCATGGCCGGAGGAGAGGGCACAAGGCTGCGCCCCCTTACCTGCATAAGGGCAAAACCAATGGTGCCGGTTATAAATAAACCTGCTATTGAACATACAATACGCCTTTTAAAACAGCACGGTATAACCGATATTACCCTGAGCATTTACACCCTTCCTGAAAATTTTCAGAACTACTTTGGAGATGGTTCAGAGTTAGGAGTAGATATTAATTATTCGGTAGAAGAGAAGCCCCTTGGTACAGCAGGCGGGGTACGAAAAGCTCTGGGCGAATCCCGCAAAACTGCAATAATTTTGAGCGGCGACGGAATTATGGATTTCAATATCACAGAAATCCTCAAATACCACAGAGAAAAAAATTCGGCCTTTACAATTGTACTGAAAAGAGTCAACAGACCCACTGATTACGGTATTGTAATTACAGGACCTGATGGAAATATAGAAAAATTCGTGGAAAAACCTGCCTGGAGCGAGGTATTCACTGATACAGTTAACACAGGGATATATGTAATAGAACCGACACAGATAATTAAAAGTATCCCCCCTGATGAAAAATTCGACTTTTCACTCGATCTTTTCCCTATTCTTAAACTTAAGGAAATCCCCATGTACGGATATATCACCGAAGACTACTGGTGCGACGTGGGAAATCTTTCCATGTACAGCAATGTGCATAAAGATATTCTTGACGGTAAAGTTAAGATAGAAATACCGGGAAAAAAAATTGCCCATGATATCTGGGTGGGAAAAGATGTGGTCATTGATCCTGAAGCTAAAATACAGGGCCCCCTTATAATCGGAAATTTCAGCAGAATAAAGAAAGGAGCTGAGGTTTCAGAGTACACTGTGATCGGGGACAACTGTCTTGTTGAAGAGGATTCCACTGTAAATAAAAGTATAATTTACCACAATACTGTTATAGGAAAAAAATGCGACCTCCGCGGCGCCATTGTCGGGAAAAGATGTGTACTTGGCGAGAGTGTTTCGATTTATGAAGATGCAGTTATTGCTGATGACTGTTCAATAGGTACAGGTGCGGTTATTCAGTCAGGAATAAGGGTATGGCCCGACAAATCAATTGAACTTGGCACCAGACTCACTGCTGATCTTATCTGGGGGCAGACAGAAAAAAGAACGCTCTTCAGCTCAGATGGGATTTCCGGGACATTTAATGTTAAAATTACACCTGAGTTTTCATCTAAACTCGGCTCTGCTATAGGAGCATACCTGAGCAGAAATCCCAAGGTTATCATCAGCCGGGATGCCACTAAAGCTGCAGCCCTTATCAGTTATGCCTTTACTTCAGGTCTTCTTTCAATGGGAGCGGATGTCTATGACATGGAGATTGAAACTGTTCCGATTAATAGATATGCAACCCGGTTTTTCAATGCTGACATGGGTATATACATACAGGTTACCCATAACACAGGGCTTCAGAACATACAGATTCATTTTTTTGAAAGAAACGGTTTCCAGATTTCACTTAATGATGAGAAAAAAATAGAGAATATTTTCTTCAGAGGCGATTACCCGCGAAAAGATATTTATGAAGCGGGCAGAATTATTTATCCATCCCATCTTATAGGGTCCTATATAAATAATGTTGCCAACTATGTTAACAAAGATGTTATCCAATCAGGGAAATGGAAAATAATTCTCGATTGCCTCAATGGCACAGCATCCTACATATTCCCAGAACTTCTCGACTCAATGGGTGTTGAGGCAACAGTGCTGCGCGGGCAGATAAAAGAAACAATGACAGAAAGCGATATAATGTCAGGCACAATCAAGTCTATATACAATGTTCTGAGCATGTCTAAAATAAACAGGGAAATAGGGATAATAATAGGACAGCATGGATTAAATGTAACTGTAATTGATGAGATGGGAAATGTTTTAACAACAGGAGATATGAGCGCCATTTTAAGCATGTACTATCTCAAATATACTGACACCCGCACAATAGGACTCCCTGTGAATTCATCACGCCATTTAAGCAGTATCGTTGAATCATTGGGAGGTACTGTAAAATGGGTACCCACCACTCTGCGGAATCCTGATGACTGTATTGATATATTTTACAAAGGAACTGTAAAATATCCATTCCTTGAACAGAAATACGATCCAATGATTACATGTCTTCTTATCCTTGAATTTCTGACTCATGAAAAAAGAGATCTTTACGAAATACTGGAGGAACTCCCCAAGCCGAATCTTATCAGCACAACGATTCACTGCACGCTTGAAGAGAAGGCCTCAATAATGGGGATGCTCTCATCAGAAGCTCAGTGCAGCCGTGCTGAACTTATTGATGGAATAAAAATTTACAACGGTAAATCATGGATACTTCTCCTCCCTGATGCCTCACAGCCGATTATACACATTTACGCTGAAGGTGAAACAGTGAAGGAAAGAGACCGGCTTGTCCAGAACTACTATGAAAAAATCAAAGACTTCAGACTAAATCAGCTCCAGTGAGAGGAATTATGTACACCGTAGATCGTGAACGGATTATAAATACCTTTGTTGAACTTGCAGCAATTCCCTCCCCTTCCTGGGAGGAAAAAGAAGTAATGGAATATATAATAAAACGCTTTGA
>CAYYKZ010000264.1:0-1706 GCA_964468455.1 uncultured Leptospirales bacterium
TCAAGGGGGGCAGATGGTGTAAAGGTAAAGGTGCTGTCGCTGCTCCAGCTGAAAACTCCGGATGCAGCAGGAGTTATTGAGAAGGCATTTTCAACGCTCTGCCTCTCCATTGCTTCAGAAAAATCTGCTGCAATTTTAATCCCCCTGTCTACTCCGGAATTAACCGAACCCCTTGTCCAGTACACAATCGGCAATGAATCCGCATCATATATTCCTGAAACCTGAGGCGGGGTTGTATCATCCCCAGTAACAAAATGAACCCTGTATTCAGCTCCAAGGGGATTCCCCGCGTAATCCTCTGCAGCACCAGCAACTGTAAATGTATAAAGCTTCCCGTAATCCATTGGTTTAACAAGCACATAGGTGAGCAGGCTGTTTTCAAGCCCGGGGGCAGATTCTGACCATAAATAATACCCTGCAGCATCCGGGCTTAACCTGAAATTGTTTTCCACACTCTCCCTGTTCATGCTTTTGGAAAATGCTATAACAGGATTCTCATTTACAGCAATCCCCTCAACAGCTCCTGCTGAAAACGGTGGTGTTGACCATTCAACTTCGGGTATCACAAAATCATCACCAACATAAAAGTCGGAAATAAAATCACTACCCATGGTATTCCCCTCACTGTCCCTGACACTCCTGGGTACTTCAGCAACATAACGCCCGTTTTTCGAAAACGCCTCAGCAGGTGTAAACCTGAAAACCTTTTCTGAAATCCAGACAAATCTCCCTTCAACAGAACCGGAAGATCCCTGCATGGAAAAATTATCCTCAATATCCCTTTTATTTACCGGAGCACTGAACTCCATCTCAAAGAATGAGTCATCGGCCACACCCCGGGCATTGTTTTCCGGACTCCACCTCACAACCTTAAGAGTGTCAGGACTGAAATCGCATCCGGATATACATATAATAGCAAATAGAATCAGTAATTTAACAATAGACGGTATTTTAATCATAAACACCCCGCATAATAGTAGATAATAAAATCAGCCTAAGGCTAAAAAAAAGAACTCCCGACCCCCTCTCTCCGGTAGTAATAATAAAAAACCAGTGGAAACAGAAGAAGCGTAAGCAGAGTTGACCCTGCAAGTCCGGCACAGACAGTTAATGCAAATGGCCTCCATAAAGCGGCTCCATCTCCTGATGAAAGAAGAAGGGGGAGCATGCCCAGAACTGTTGTTGCCACAGTAATAAATACAGGCCTGAATCTTGAAAGCGCTGTATCCATAATATACCGCTCAAGTTCAACTTCACTTAATTCCTTTTCACCAATACCCTTATGTAAAGAATCAGCTAAAATAATACCGTTGTTTACCACTATCCCTGCCAGCACAATAAACCCCATATAAACTGAAGATGATAATGTAATGGAAAAGATAAAGAACAGAAAGGACGGCACTGTTAATCCAAGAGGAAGCGTAATCATTATAACAAGAGGGAGACTAAGTGATTCAAAAAGGGATGCAAGAAGCATATAAATAACAAGAACTGAAAGTACAACTGAAACAGAAAGAGATCTTCTGCTCTCATAATACTCTGTTACAGATGAATCGAATTCCCATGAATACTCCTCAGGGAAATTCATGCCAAGGAGTGCCTTTTTTATGGAAAGCTCCGCCTCCTGCATTGAAGTGCTTCCGGTTTTTGCTGTAACAGAAACAGATCCCCTGCTGTTGAGCTTGTAATTTTTCTAAGGCACCGTC
>CAYYKZ010000264.1:1720-4305 GCA_964468455.1 uncultured Leptospirales bacterium
GCCTGCTATTATTTCATCAATTGAATCCCTTTGGCTGTACCTCAGCCTTACATCAACTTCCCGGTCATTTTCAATAAACTTTGTTATTACAGGGCCGAAAAGGCCTGTCCTTACATTCTCAGCAATTGAAGCGTGGCTCACGCCGCTCATGGCGCACCTTTCCCTGTCAACATTCAGGGTATACATGGGTCTTCCCTCCCTGAACCGGAGCAGGCATTCACCAATCCCGGGCGCTGATGCGATACGCGATGAGGCGTCTCTGGCTATCTTTTTAAGCGTATCATAATCATTCCCTGTGAAATGAACAGTTATCTCTCTGGATGATATTTCATCAGCTTCGGAAATATATACAAATCCCCCTGCAGGTTTCAGTATCTCATCTCCATCTTTCTTAATCCTGTCCCGGATCTGTTCCCTTTCATCTGACCCTGTTTTTTCCAGAACCTTGACAGTTAATGTACCCCTCCATTTTTCTGTTTTAGCAGACACAGACTCCACACCGTTAATTGAACGTGCCATCTCCTCAACCTGTGAGGAGTACCTGTCTGTCTCCTCCAGTGAAAAACCTGTGGGAAACTCCAGATACGCGTAAAACTCCCCCCTTCCCATGTCCGAAGCTGTGTCATGCTTGAGTGTGGAAAAAACAATCATTGAAATAAAGAAAAGAGCAGCCCCTGAATGTATATACAGTTTCCGGCGCAAAAGCCCTCTGGTTAAAAGACTTTTATATAATTCAAAAATTTTATTTTCTGTTTCAGCAGCATAGGACTGAACCCTCTGTATAAAATCAGGGAGCCCCCTACCCCTGCTTTTAGAAGAAGTTGAAGAATCCCTATTCAAGGAAATATAAAGTGCAGGCACAACTATCAGGGAAATAAATAGAGATATAAGCAGAGCCCATGTAACAGTAAAGGCCATATCACCATAGGTCCTGGCCGCGCTTCTGCTGAAAAACATTAGAGGCATAAAGATTGCCACTGTAGTTGCTGTTGAAGCTGCAAGGGGAAGCCTTACTGAATTTACCGCTGAAAGGACACCTTTTATACTTTTATCTTTCCCGGCCTTTATTCTTTCTATAATAACTATTCCATTATCAACAACCATGCCTGCGGCAAGGGCAAAACCGCTTAGGCTCATAATATTAATCCCCTTCCCCCCTGCTGCAAGGAAAAGTGGCACAACCGCCATTGACGCTGGAATAGATAAGGCAACAGGTATAACAGCACTCCTTTCCCGGAAAAATAGAGAGAGCATTATAAATACAATTAAAATCCCCCATAATCCTGAAAAGGCCGCATTCACCACAGCAGAACCTATATACTCGCCCTGATTATATATTATTTCACAATACGCCTCACTTAAGGAGGATAAAATACTTACAGCTTCATTGCACACATCAAGAGAATTTGCGCCTGCCCCTTTATGAATATAAACAGTAACATATTCTGTTCCATTATACCTTGAATAATCTTCCCTCTCCCTTGAGGCAAACCTCACCTGAGCGGCCTCCTTAAGGATAGAGAACCTGTTCTCCTCCTTAAAGAGAAGAGTATCCTCAATTTCCGTCAAAGACCTGTACCTGGCAGGAATATAAAGCTGCCTGTTACTCCCATGAGACTCAACAATGCCTCCCGGAATTGATACATTACCCCCTTTTACTGCAGCTGAAATGTCATCTGGAGAAATAAGTCTTGCCTCAACCTTACCTCTGTCAGCTTCAATATGTATTTCCCTTACAAGCCCCCCTGCAATATTGACTTCCGAAACACCATCTATTCTCTGCAATAGAGGTTTTATTTTCCTTTCACCATAATCCCTTATCTCTGGAGGGGTAAGACCTTTAATATCAACAGAAGCAATAACCACAGGCCTTTCTGAAGGATCAAACCTGAGCACCATGGGATCCTGTACTTCATCAGGAAAAGTGTCACTTATTAGTCCCACCTTTTCACGCACATTAAGTGCTGCTATTTTAATATCTGTTCCATCTTCAAAGGTCAGGTTAACCCTTGACTTCCCCTCCTCGGAAACAGACTGCATACTTCTGATGCCTGAAACGGTTTTAACAATCCGCTCAACAGGTCTTGTAATAAGAGATTCAATCTTATCCGGATCAATACCGGGATATTCAATTATAACAGAAAGGGCGGCATATTCACCTGAAGGGAGAAGAGAAACAGGGAGCAGATGAACAGAGAGAATCCCGGCTAAAACCATTGACGCTGAAAGCATAAAGGCGCTTAATCTGTTATGGAGAAAATATTTTATCATACTTTTCCCCCGCCCCTGTTAAGGGCAGTGTAAATGGCGGGGATAAAAACAAGTGTAAGTACTGTGGAAAAAATAAGTCCGCCTACAACAGTAACCGCAAGAGGCCTCTGCAGTTCTGTACCTCTCCCCAGTCCCATTGCAATAGGGAGAAGTGCACATACAGTTGTCAGGGTAGTCATAAGTATAGGCTTAAGTCTCTCCCTGCCTGCCTGAATAACCGCGGCAGAAATATCAAGTCCCGCTCCCCTCCCCTTTTCAATATAATCAAAAAGCACAATGGCATTGTTTACCACAATACCGCAGAGCATAATTAT
>CAYYKZ010000265.1:0-4297 GCA_964468455.1 uncultured Leptospirales bacterium
GGTTGGGCAATAAAATGAGTGACATTAAATCAATTCTAAAAGAAGAAAAAGAAAGGCTTCAGAAACTGGAAAAGCGCTATGAAGAGGAGATTAGTAAATTACCTTCAGGTACTTTTTCGGTAAAGACCAGAAATGGCAAAAAATATGCGTACAGAGCTTACAGACTTGATGAGAAGGTAAAAACTGATTAT
This sequence comes from uncultured Leptospirales bacterium, assembly GCA_964468455.1. Taxonomy (GTDB): domain Bacteria; phylum Spirochaetota; class UBA4802; order UBA4802; family UBA5550; genus JBBAGC01. Next base: position 192 of record CAYYKZ010000265.1, read on the forward strand.
ATCGGACCTGTTGATAATGACAGATCCAGGGAACTGGAGAAGCTGATATCAAGAAGAAGAGAACTTGAAGAGCTCCTTAAAATGACCCGCAGAAAAAAAATTGAAATATTAAAAGTTCTGAAATGATTAGTAGACAATTTACACTATTTGATAAGACAATACAACGGCTTGGTGATTCCGGAATCCTGTCAGATATTATCCTTATAGGGAGCTGGTGTTTATATTTTTATAGAATATCATTCAACAATGATGAGGATATCCCTATACTTAGAACTCTGGACATTGATTTTCTTATAAAGAATCCCCCTGATATTTCAAGGACAATTGATGTGTCACAAATTCTGAGAGAGATCGGTTTTATTGAAGAATTTTCACTTCTGCAAGGTTTTTCAAAATTTGTGCATCCTGAACTGGAGATTGAATTTCTGACTCCAGAAAAAGGGCGGGGAAAAGATGGTATTTATAAAATTGACAGGATTAATATTACCGCCCAGGGACTCCGTTTTCTAACGTTACTTCAGGATAATACCATAGAAATCCCTTATATGGGTTACATGATAAAAGTACCGCAACCTGCTGCATTTGTACTTCATAAATTTCAGATAAGCGGAAAGAGAAACAGTAAAGAAAAAAAATTAAAAGATATTCAGACAGCTATCGAGCTTGGTGAATTTATAATAGGATTTCCGGAACACAGAGAAATGATGAAGTCACTAATGAGCAGTCTTCCAGTTAAATGGCAAAAAGAAATAAAAACGGTGATCAAAGAAAATTCTGACAGGATTTATGAATTTTATATTGGAAATGACTGCTAATACATAGAGAATCTATTTCCACAGAGGGAAGCCCTGGTTTTGTGCTATGCGGTGCAGGGGGATTATTGTATTTTTAAGCTGTTCTGTAAAAAGGGTCTCGCTTACATCTGCTGAGAGGTCTATCCCCTGCCCCAGTATGAGATAGTCTTCAATAAGTTTGCGGCTGAAGCTGTGGCGCAAGGCTGTTGTGAATGCCATGTACTGGAGTGTGCAGAAGGTTTCAAGGTGCTGATTAAGATCGGGGAGGCTGTCGCTTTTGCTGCTGTTTACTGACTTTGATACTGGTGCCAGATTCCATAAACGGTCGTGGAGTACAAAGCTCCAGGGGATAAAATGATCCAGGCTCATGTCTGATTCATTTACCGGGAGGCCGGTGTAGATGTCGGTGACCCCACCCCGCGCTACTGCGCCGTCACAGAGGCCAGCCGTTTTTGACCTCACCCCGCCCTCCGGGCCGCCCCTCTCCACATGAAGAGGGACTTTGTGATATAGAATTTCAGTGTTTTGGGAAACAGGTTTTGATGAGAGAGTAATAACTGCTTTCCAGAATTTTTTTTGCTTCTGTGAGATTGCGTGTTAATGGCGGTGAGATATTATCTATTACTGATGGGGTGTTGGGATAATTTCATTTTTGCCCTACATAATAATATTTTTAAACAGGAGTTGGGCAATAAATTATTTGACATATTGCCCAACAAAACTTACAATAAACACAATGGTTGGGCAATAAAATGAGTGACATTAAATCAATTCTAAAAGAAGAAAAAGAAAGGCTTCAGAAACTGGAAAAGCGCTATGAAGAGGAGATTAGTAAATTACCTTCAGGTACTTTTTCGGTAAAGACCAGAAATGGCAAAAAATATGCGTACAGAGCTTACAGACTTGATGAGAAGGTAAAAACTGATTATATCGGACCTGTTGATAATGACAGATCCAGGGAACTGGAGAAGCTGATATCAAGAAGAAGAGAACTTGAAGAGCTCCTTAAAATGACCCGCAGAAAAAAAATTGAAATATTAAAAGTTCTGAAATGATTAGTAGACAATTTACACTATTTGATAAGACAATACAACGGCTTGGTGATTCCGGAATCCTGTCAGATATTATCCTTATAGGGAGCTGGTGTTTATATTTTTATAGAATATCATTCAACAATGATGAGGATATCCCTATACTTAGAACTCTGGACATTGATTTTCTTATAAAGAATCCCCCTGATATTTCAAGGACAATTGATGTGTCACAAATTCTGAGAGAGATCGGTTTTATTGAAGAATTTTCACTTCTGCAAGGTTTTTCAAAATTTGTGCATCCTGAACTGGAGATTGAATTTCTGACTCCAGAAAAAGGGCGGGGAAAAGATGGTATTTATAAAATTGACAGGATTAATATTACCGCCCAGGGACTCCGTTTTCTAACGTTACTTCAGGATAATACCATAGAAATCCCTTATATGGGTTACATGATAAAAGTACCGCAACCTGCTGCATTTGTACTTCATAAATTTCAGATAAGCGGAAAGAGAAACAGTAAAGAAAAAAAATTAAAAGATATTCAGACAGCTATCGAGCTTGGTGAATTTATAATAGGATTTCCGGAACACAGAGAAATGATGAAGTCACTAATGAGCAGTCTTCCAGTTAAATGGCAAAAAGAAATAAAAACGGTGATCAAAGAAAATTCTGACAGGATTTATGAATTTTATATTGGAAATGACTGCTAATACATAGAGAATCTATTTCCACAGAGGGAAGCCCTGGTTTTGTGCTATGCGGTGCAGGGGGATTATTGTATTTTTAAGCTGTTCTGTAAAAAGGGTCTCGCTTACATCTGCTGAGAGGTCTATCCCCTGCCCCAGTATGAGATAGTCTTCAATAAGTTTGCGGCTGAAGCTGTGGCGCAAGGCTGTTGTGAATGCCATGTACTGGAGTGTGCAGAAGGTTTCAAGGTGCTGATTAAGATCGGGGAGGCTGTCGCTTTTGCTGCTGTTTACTGACTTTGATACTGGTGCCAGATTCCATAAACGGTCGTGGAGATCACCATCTCTGGATTAAATATAAAAGATTTACTTCCAGACTGGATAATATCAGTGTATCTCCCTTCCGTACTTCAGTATGCTTTCAATAAATCCGCTGTTGTCGGAATCTTCACTTAAAAGTACCGGCTCAATACGGATGTCTATTCCATTGACCATCTCAAAAAGCCTTTCACTTAATTCAAGATAATCACCTTCAATTTTATCAACAATAACAGCCACGTCAATATCACTATCCACGTGTTCATTTCCACGGGCATATGATCCGTAAAGAATTATTTTCTTTACAGGTATTGTCTGCTTAACAATTTCCGCATACTGTTTTACTTTTTCAATAATGACCTGATCCATAAAAACAAATCCTCAGTCTGATATAATAAATCGGTGCAAGCCTGCTCTGTAAGTATTTTGAGGAGCTCTTCCCTGTTGTGGGGATAGCGAGCCTGAATGTTTAAGGGCATTAAACGGTTAAGCAATTTATTCATATTGTCATTTAAATGCTTTTTAAGACCTGATTTTTCTGTAAGTATCAGCAGATTATGAGTAAATGGAGGCTCATCCTTTAATGCTTCCCAGTAATAGGCCTTAACCGCTTTTTCAATGACCTGATGACACATGAATCCAACGTAAAGATAACGCCCGGTTTCAAGCATTGCCTTTGCTGTATCAAGATCGTAACCGGCTATATCGAGCCAGTAGTTTATTCTGCTATCTGCTTCCATTAATATTAAATTATTTCTTTTTCATGCTTTGTCAAGCAGATTCAGCCGGACTTAACGTTAAATTCACAGGTAATATGCAGATACCGGAAAGGCTATTTCCACATGGGGAAGCCCTGGTTTTGTGCTATGCGGTGCAGGGGGATTATTGTGTTTTTAAGCTGTTCTGTAAATAGACCTCACCCCGCCTCCGGCGCGCCCTCTCCTCAATGAGAGGGCTTCGTGTCATGAAATGCAGGTATATGCTGTGACGCAGTGCTGTTGTGAATGCCATGTACTGGAGTGTGCAGAAGTTTTCAAGATGCTGATTAAGATCGGGGAGGCTGTCGCTTTTGCTGCTGTTGATGCGTTTTGATACAGGTATCAGATTCCATTGTTTATCATGCAAAACAAAACTCCAGGGGATAAAGTGATCCAGGCTCATGTCTGATTCATTTACAGGGAGGCCTGTGTAGATCTCGGTGGTCGCCGTATCATTAAAAAAGCCGCTCTCAGAGGCCAGCCGTTTCTGACCTCACCCCGCCCTCCGGGCCGCCC
>CAYYKZ010000266.1:0-4287 GCA_964468455.1 uncultured Leptospirales bacterium
GGTAGAACCCTGTTTAAGGATATGATATGCGGAATGAATGTTGATCACGAAGACAATTCGACAATGGCCGGATATGCTGTTATTGGCTCAGAAATATCCGGTGCCTCATCTGATAATCCGGTTATATTATCTGTCACATCAGAATTACAGGCTGGCGGAGAATATACAGGCTCAAATGTTAAGCCGGGTGAAGCTGTAAGAATCATGACAGGTGCACCAGTACCGGATGGAGCTGATGCTGTTATTCCTTTTGAGGATACAGAAGAAATTGACGGAAAGGTAAAAATTTATAAAAGCCTGCATAAACATGAAAACATACGCTTTGCAGGTGAAGATATCAGAAAAGGTAACCTGGTATTAAAAAAAGGGACACGAATTAACTCTGCACAGGCCGGTCTTCTTGCTTCAATGAATATGAGCAGTATTGAGGTATTCCAAAAACCGGAAGTAGCTATAATTTCCACAGGGGATGAAATTGTTGAACTGGGAAGTCAAAATCTGACAGGAAAAATAGTAAACAGTAATGCCTATACACTCTATTCTGAAATAAAAAAATATGGTGGCAGCCCTGTCTACCTGGGCATAGTAAAGGATAATATTATTGAAACTGCTGATAAACTGGAAGAGGCAATGAAAAGTGATATTATTATTACTTCCGGCGGAGTTTCAATGGGTAAGTACGATTTTATTCCTGAAGTAATGAAAAATTTAGGTGTAGATATTAAGATTCAGAAAGTACTTATGAAACCGGGCAAGCCTGTTGTATTCGGTCATATAGGGAAAAAACTTTTCTTTGGTCTTCCAGGTAATCCTGTTTCAGTTATGGTTTCATTTATGCAGTTTGTCCGCCCTGCTCTTCTGAAAATGTCAGGTGCGGAAAAAATCGAAAAACCGGTTATGGCTGCCATACTTACTGAGGAAATAAAAAAGAAGCCGGGGAGAAAATATTTTATCAGAGGTAAATATTCAATAGTTAAAAATGAAATTAATGTAAAACAGACCGGTGAGCAGGGCTCCGGCATATTAACTTCTATGAGTGAAGCAAACTGTCTCATTATACTCCCTGAAGAAACCGGGAATGTGAAACCTGGCGAAATAGTGAACATTCAATTGATAGATCATGGTGAGATGTAATGAAAGCCAGAGGAATACTTCTTTATTCAGGGGGACTGGACAGTCTGCTGGCTGCAAAACTCCTTATGGAGCAGGATGTAGAGCTTACAGGCCTTCAATTTATACTCCCTTTTTATCCTCCTGATTTTGACTTTGAAGAGCTGCATTCAGTAAAGCAGGCTAAAAATATAGGTTTAAAACTTGAGTTTTATAAATGCGGTAAAGAATATCTGGAAATGCTTAAAAATCCCATGCATGGATACGGTAAAAATATAAATCCATGTATAGACTGTAAAATTTTCTTTATTAAAAAGGCTTCTGAATATATGGAACGCTATAATGCGGATTTTGTAGCTACAGGAGAAGTTGTGGGACAGCGCCCCATGTCTCAGCTTAAGCATACACTGAAACATATAGAAAAAAGTACAGACCTTAAAGGGAGGCTGTTGCGGCCATTGTCAGCAAAAATTCTTGAACCGACTGCAGCTGAAATTGAAGGTAAAATAGACAGGAGCAGACTTCTTGATATAAACGGAAGAGGGAGAAAAAGACAGCTTGAACTTGCTGCAGAATATGGGATTACCGATTATGCGTCACCTGCAGGGGGTTGTCTTTTTACTGATAAAAATATTGCATCAAGAATTAAAGACATTTTTGATCATGAAGATGATATTAATGAAACTGATATTTACTCAGCTACAATAGGAAGGCATTTTCGTACGGATAATAATGTAAAAATTATTGTTTCAAGAAATGAAAAAGAAGGGATTGAACTGGAAAAAATCAAAAACAATGCTGACTGCATGATTTACCCTGAATTCAGCGGCCCTACTATTTTTGTTAAAGGTGATTTAAACGAAAAAGATAAAGAAATAATTAATGCAATTATGACAAAATACGGCAGACCTGAAGTAAATGAAAAAAGATTTTACCTTGTTTACAAAAACAATGATCGAATAACACTTAATGCTGATGTGGAATTTAAGGAAGAATATAATAAATTAAAAATATAAAGGCATAATAAAACAGGTTTCTCCTGAATAAATTGCTTAAAACTGATCACTAATTAAATATTAAAAGGTACATTATGCTATTTAAAAAAAAGCCGGGTAAAAATATATCTTTTCTTGTATCTGGCAGAGGGTCAAATTTTCAGGCCCTTGCTGAACAGGTGCAAAAGAAAAATATAAACGCGCAAATAAAGCTGGTTATCTCAGATAAGAAGGAAGCGCCTGTTCTCAAGAAAGCAGAAAAAATGGGTATTGAATCTGTTTTTGTAGATCCCAAAGCCTTTAACTCCAGAGAGGCCCATGAGAGGGAAATTCTTGATCTACTATTTAAAGAGGAAACCGATCTTGTGATTGCTGCAGGGTATATGCGCCTGTTAACACCTGTATTTATTGAGCCTTTTAGAAACAGAATTATCAACATACACCCTTCACTTTTACCTGCATTTCCCGGAAAGGACGCACAAGCCCAGGCAGTTGCACATGGAGTTAAAATTGCCGGATGCACATGCCATTTTATTGATGAAGGTACAGATACAGGCCCCATTATTATGCAGGCATCTGTAAAGGTTTTACAGGATGATACAGCTGAATCATTATCTATGAGAATTCTGGAGCAGGAACATAAAATTCTTGCTGAGAGTGTAAAATTATTCTGTGATGATAAACTATTAATAAAAGACAGAAAAGTAATTATCAAAGAATAATTATTCTCAATGTTAACTACTTATTTTCTCTCGAATTTTTGCCTGAGATCCTTGTCAGTAATCTGATAGTAAATTTCTATACCGCCGGTAACAGGCTGCTGACTCAAAACACGTCCATTTTTAAGCGGTTTTTCAAACTCCTGACTTATCTTGGATATATCAGTAAACCTGCTTTCATTGAGCATCCTTACCTTAACAATATCATGAAGAATTTTGTGCCTTGCAGCATCAATGGCTGAATCAATATCCCTGGAAATAATTTTAACAGTATAGGTATCCTGATCAGACCAGCCAAGATGAACATCCTGATTGGCAGAAACTTCACTTGTTATTTTACTGCTTTTCTCAGGTGAAGATTTTTCCTGTATCAGATTTTTATCTGATGCGCAGGATATAAAAATAGAACATATTATTATTATAAATATTTTCATAAGTACCTCAAATTTAATTGATTTATTGTAAAATAATTATTATATTATCAAATAAAATAAATATTTGCATAAATCAATAATAATTAATTATTTGAACATTTAATACCGAAACCAAATAATAAAAAATACTATTATACTAAAAGATATATTAATGAATAATTACTTTTATTATATAAAAATATTAAAGAGGTAAAAAATTGGATATTCAGAGTATTTTAACATTTATTATTTATCTTTTATTTTCTGTTATTGTAACATATTACTATAACCTGCTTATGAGTAAAAATGAATACTCAAGGGATGAGATACAAAAGGTTATACCTCAGCTTATCAGCATCTGGAATAAAATATCGAGCAAGTATACAACACTGAACATGATCTTTATAATATCCATATCAGCTTTAATAGGAGGGGGCATCCCGGGTATTTTTCATAATAATATTATTAATTCAGCTATTCTACCCTTTATTGTTTTTCATTTTCTACCTAAAACAGCTGTCTATTTTGAACAGACCAGGGTAACCACTTCAGAAAGTATAACGGACGTTCTTGAGGATATATATGTGAAATACTATCTTCTCATTAATTCCAGTTTTATTGCAGGTTACGGCTCAACACTCATTTACAACTGGGTAAATCTTGGAATTATTTCTTTTTACTGGTTTATAATTAATTTTATTATCATAACATCAATACTTGTAATTACATTAAAAGAAATGATATATGAATAACTAAACTCTATTGATGTAATATGCAAATTAAAAAAATATCTCTTTTTTATGTTGACTTACATCAAAAAAGTTTTTATTGTTAACTATGTATAATAACTCATGAAATTTATCCTACATGAGTAATAAAGTAAAGCTAATCAAACCTTAAGGAGGATTCTCTCATGAAGAAGTTGCTTTTTGTATCACTTATACTTTCAATAGGTCTAATGTTCACATTTACCTCATGTGGTGGTGGCGGAAAAATTGGTGGTACTGTTGAAGGAAAATCATACAAAACTGAAGGCTGGGTAAATGATAA
>CAYYKZ010000267.1:0-4262 GCA_964468455.1 uncultured Leptospirales bacterium
TCTGCGGAAATATGTTTGGTGATATTCTGTCAGATGAGGCTTCCATGATTACAGGTTCCATGGGAATGCTCCCATCTGCATCTCTTTCTGAAGGAACATTCGGGCTTTATGAGCCTGCAGGAGGCTCCGCACCTGATATAGCGGGTAAGGGTATTGCAAATCCTATTGCGCAGATACTTTCAGCAGCTATGATGCTTAAATACAGCTTCGGCCTTGATCAGGCTTATTCTGATATATTTGCATCAATTGAAAAGGTTCTTGAAGAGGGGTACCGCACTATAGATATTATGTCTGCAGGGCAAAAGCAGGTTGGAACAGCTGAAATGGGTGATCTTATCTGTAAGTATCTGCCTTAAATATTAAGTAGTAAAAATAATGCCGGCTTTTCAGGCCGGCATTTTATTATTTTCTGCTCATATCAACAGTCATTTTTTTAGCTTTTTCAAAAAGCACTTCTGCTTCCCTGAAATTACCTTTATTCATCATTTCAAGTCCGCGGTTAAATAGTGTGTCAATTTCCCTGATGCTCATTTTTATCCTCCTTGTAAAAATTGCTTACATGAATAATATCGGCATTAAGTACATTTTATTAAAGTTATTTGCTTCGGTTTTACTTTTGAGATTTATGATGCAAAATCAATTGACAATAAGGGTTTATATTCATATTTATAATGCAGCATTTGCTGTTTCAGGTATATTTCTTAATCCGGAGGGGGCTTTATGACAGAAGAGCTCAACATAACGTCTTTTCATGAAATACTCAGGGAGCTTTCCGAAATAGAATCCCGCCTTGAAATGAATATAGATACAACCCTGTGGATAAGCGATCCCCATGGAGAGGGGGAGAGATTTGTCTCTATTCTTAAAGGGCGCTTTGGCCTTATCTGGAGAACCGCATATGAAGCCCTCCCCAAGACTTTCTCAAATGAAAAGCTGGAACACATTGACAGAATTATAAAAAATGAAAAATATATTGAAGCAGAAGATGTCAGAATGGAAAGACAGGATGTAATATCATCCCTTGTCCATATTGTAAGGTATAAGGTTCAGGGTATACAGGATTTTGATATAATAAGGGACAGTATAAGCAGAGATATAAAGCCTTTAATGGAAAACCTTATGCTTAATTTTCACGTGCCTAATATTGTTTATGAAAATGATATTATTGCTGACAGAATAATTTCATCTCTGGCAAAAATTGCAAAACAGGTTATGCTTGGACAGCTTATAGTTCTTGGAGATGTCTTTGACAGGGGTGATGAGCCTGATAAAATTCTGCGTATACTTTCGCAGAGGGATTTTAAGCCTTTAGTTCAGTTTGTATGGGGGAACCATGATATACTCTGGATGGGTGCTGCTGCAGGAAATAAGTCCCTCATTGCTGAAGCTTTAAGAATAAGCGTAAGATATGATAATCTGGCATTTCTTAACCGGCTGGGAATTGATATTTCCAGACTCAGGGAATATGCCCTTAAACTTTATCCTGGTGAGGTAACTGGTAATTATAAGGCAAAAATGGATATTTCCCGTAAAATGGAAAAAACATTAGCTGTAATTCAGTTTAAGCTTGAGGAGCAGACAATAAAAAGGTATCCTCAGCTTGGTATGGATTCCAGGCTTAATCTGGAAAAACTGGCTGCAATACTCAAGTCGGGCGATACATCCCCCCTTACTGATGATGATTTCCCTACAATCGACCCGGATGATCCTCTTAAACTTACACAGGATGAAAAGGAGATTATAGATGATCTTACTGCCCAGTTTTTAAAGAGCAGGCAGATACGGCGTCTTATGGAATATCTTTTTAAAGACGGAAAACTTTATCATGTGAATAATTATATAATGAATATTCACGCCCTGGTGCCCAGTACAGAGGATGGTGATTTTGAAGAGTTGTACGGTAAAAAGGGGAAGGAACTTCTGGATCATATTGAAGCAACAGTAAAGGATATAGGGGAAAACTATCTTGCAGGGAGGGAACAGGAACCTTTTCAGCAGGCAATGATGTTTTATCTCTGGTGCGGGCCCAAGTCTCCACTTTTCGGTAAAGACGCAATGAAAACATTTGAAAGGTATTTTTATAAGGATAAGGAGACTCATAAGGAAAAAACTCTCTACTGGGGGCAGAATATTGAGAATCCTGATTTTATGAACAGGCTCACTGATGAATTTAATGTGGAGAGAATAGTTTTCGGCCATACACCTGTTGATGTAACAAAGGGGCAGAAAATAGCCACATCTGACAAAAGGGCAATTAATATTGACGGGGGCTTTGCCGGCGCTTATCTTAACAGAGGCCATTCTCTTATTCAGACTCCATATTCTCTTTATGTAATTATACTTCCAACTCCTGAAGAGATTATAGAATTGAGAAAAAGGAAGGAACCCAACAGGCTGAAGTTTGAAATGATAGAAACATTCGATGAGCCTAAAAAAATCAAGGATACATACGCGGGGAAAAGACTTCTTGAAAGAAGAGACGAGCTGCTCGCTGAGCTTGAAAAGTATAAAAAAAGCGTCTTTGTTTAATAATGGAGGCCTGTTATGGGGATTAATGATTTTATTAAAAAAGCAGTAGCAGTAATTGTAAATAATAATGAAGATCCATTCCCTCCTGAAACAGGCAGTGAACCGGATGAAGAGAAACAGAAAAAGGATCAAAAGGAAAAGAGTGAGTCCGGAAAAAATAAAGACCGGAATGATATAAAAGATGAAGACGAAAAAGAAGAAGATGAAAAAAGCGACAAAAAAGAAGCCAGGCGGAGTAAACCTGAAAAGGAAAACTTCAAGGATGTATTTTCAAAATTAATTACTCCTGAGGAAAGGACTGTCGGCAATCTGGTTAATCCCCTTTTCTGGAGGGAAAAAACAGCTGAATTTCTGCAGATTCGTGAAAAACAGAAGCAGGATATGTCTGTTTTTGAAACACTGGCAATAGGAGCTGCACCTACAAAAGAATATTATGTACTGACAATTTTATCCTGTATAATTGCAACTATGGGGCTTATTCAGGGATCTGCTGCTGTGATTATAGGCGCAATGATAGTAGCCCCTCTTATGACTCCAATACTCGCATTCTCACTTGGAGTAGTATGGGGCGACCTCTTCCTTATACGTATATCAGTAGCATCCATAATCAAGGGTGTTTTCTGGGCCATCCTTATTTCATCAGCAATAGCCTTTCTTGTGCCTCTTCCTAAACTCTCTCCTGAGATTATGGCAAGAACAACACCATCTCTCTTTGATGTGGCAGTTGCCATAGCTTCAGGGCTTGTGGGCGCTTACGGCAATGCCAATAAAAAAATCAGCAATTCACTTGTTGGTATTGCCATTGCGGTAGCTTTAATGCCTCCTCTCTGCACAATAGGTATAGGAATCGGCAAGATGAGCATGGAAGTAGCAGGGGGAGCAACCCTTCTTTTCCTTATAAATCTGATATGTATTTCTCTCTCAGGCGCGGTTGTATTCTGGATAATGAAGGTTCAGCCTGCCAGTGCTGACCAGTCCGAGGTAACGCGAAGGGCAATGTCGCAGATTGTAGTATCAGTAATTATACTTTCCCTGATTTCTATTCCTGTGGGGATTTTTATGATAGACGGATACAGAAAGGAGACAGCTCTTGGTGAAGCCAGGAAAAAAATAATTTCAGAATATCCGGAACTTTCTATTGTAAGTTCAGAAATAACCGGAGATATTACAGGGAATGTTATTGAACTTTCTGTGACAGGGGTTGAAAAGCCCGACAATGTTAAGCTAATAGAGATTATTGACAATATGAAACAAAAGCACCCCTATATTTCTGATGTGAAAATCCGTTTTTTTCTTAGTGAATATCTGGGCAGATGATTACATGGGAATCTCCGGTTATAAGCCGGAGATTTTTTAGGTCAGCCCTTGTAATTTTTTTTAATATATTCATCCAGATAAGTTTCCGGATTATTAACAGCTTCAGGTGTAATAGTAAAACTTTCGAGCTTCATAAGGCGTATGCCGTGAAAATAATTCCCGAATGATTCTATGCATAAATTTTTTATGCTTGTACCTGATTGCGAGGATTTTTCTTTAAGGGCAGTTATCGCATTATCCTCAAATGTAAGATAAATTCCATGTTCAATTAAAAACTCCTTCTGAAAAGAAGCTACCGCATCACTGGTAACCAGATCGGAAAGAACCTTTTCCGGATTATTCATTAAATTCATATCAACAGTTAGTTCTTTAATCCCGGTAGAGGGTAATTTTTTTTCAAACTTAATAAGCAGCTT
>CAYYKZ010000268.1:0-3858 GCA_964468455.1 uncultured Leptospirales bacterium
ATTTACAACATTTTCCAGGGAATGTCAATAACACGAAAGTGTTAATATTATATAAAGTTAATGTGCATCATACTAAATGAGCTTCTTATCAAAATCCCAATGTTCCACCAAATCACTCCCGGGTTGAAAAGCAGACCTGATAAGTGTATCTCCGGGAAAAGGGATCCATTCGAGCCCCCCGGGGGTCTGCCCCTGAGTCGTTGAATAGCAGCTTTCTAGTCTGATTAAAGAAAAAGAAATAAGAAATGATAAACTAAAGGATAAAATCTTACAGCGCAACAAATAAAACATCACATAAATGAATCAATAGAAAACAGATTACGTCAGAATATGTCAGGTGAATCAGGAGCATCGCAAATGGAACCCTTTTAAAGGATGCGATTTTGATTGTATCTACTGCCGCAGTCATTTATCTTTTTTGTTGACGGAGTTTAATCCTGCTCTTATTATAGTATTTATTAAGAGAATAAAACCGGACAAGCTCAGCCGGTGTATTAATGCATGGAGGACTGTATGTTAAGAGAAATAATTATTCCTAAAAAACGGGACTATAATCTATGCATTCCTGAAGAGTATTTGTACAAAAGAGTTGAAATTCTTGTTTTACCATTAGATGACAATTATAATGATAAACAAAAGATTAGTAACGAAAGTATATTAAAAAGTACTTCAGGTATTTTAAAAAATAAGATTAATGATCCTGCCTAGTGGCAGAAAAGTATAAGATCAGAGTGGGACGATAGAATTTGAAATATCTACTGGATACTAATATCCTCTTTATAAACTCAATGATTTATCATCATCTCCTGAATAATAAATCCGGTAAAAGGCTTTATATCTTTCTCTCTGGCCACCAGGTCAAGTGACTTCATGTACCCGGCTCTTTCAGTTACACGGATTATAGTCCAGGGGTATCCGGCAGTAACGAGCATTAAATTCATAAGAAATCTTGCCAGCCTGCCATTACCATCCATGTATGGATGAATATATACAAAAAAGTAATGTCCTAACAGAGCCCTTACAGCTCCGCTCTCCTCTTTCTGAAGCAGATCAAAGAGTGTATCCATAGCATCAATAACAGACTCATAAGGGGGCGGGATGTGATGAGCATCTTTAATATATACCTGATTTCTTCTATAACCTACAAGATCTGTTGATCTTAATATCCCTGACTGGACCATGGGGTAAAAAAGCTGACGATACCAGTCCGGCAGACTCTCTTTGAATATTACTCCGGGATTCCCCCCTTTTAATGCTTCAGTTACACTTTCAAGAACTGTGTCATAGGCAAGAGAGTAACCCTTAGCCGCAAGAGTATCCCTGAGATTACTATCTGCTTTTTCTTTATCAGGATTCCATTTCCCGGATCTGACTTTTTTAATGAGGTCATCTGTTACCCTGTACCCCTCAATAGAAAGGGAGTGATAGGCGTCTTCAGTAAGATTCTCCCGGATACTTTTTATTACTTTATCCGGATCAGAGTTCTCTATTTTTATGACAGGTTCCGGGAACATATCCATTACCGAACCTCTGAAGTTATTCCACATTGCAATAATCCGCGGGGTATATGGTGAACGGAATCTTCCGGTACCGATTGTAGGCACAAATGATATAAAGGGATTTACAGGTTTAACAGAATATCCTGCAAGCTTCATGTCCTGAACAACAGACTGTGAAGCCAGGCTGTTACCGGTTTCCAGATATGCTCCGGCAATCCTTTCAGCAGCTGCAATACTCCCTGTTTCTATAAGTATTCTTGAAATATCTGACACAGATTCAACCAGAGATAAAGCTATTTCAATATTCTGTGCTTTATTCTGATAATAAGAAGGAGGAGCCTTTACTATAGCGTAAGGGAGAGGCATTAGATTTAATCCATTAATCCTGCCCGGTGTTTCAGGTATGGATTTACTATCCTGATAAAGAAGAATAGAACTCCCCCGGGGAAGCTGTACTGTAGTATTGCTGTTTTTACCTGTGAGGATAACCATCTGCTCCGGCACAGATGTTTCCCCTGTATAAATATCAAGAGAGGATTGCGGCGAAAGACAATAACCTGACTGACCAAAACGCTGAATCAGGTACTGTCTTAGAAATTGCCAGTACATACTAAACCAGGCAGTACTGCTGCCTGAAGATTCAGGAGAAACGAGCATATACCAGCCCCGGACAATCCGCTCAAGGAATCCTGCATTTATTAGTATTTCCCTTGATTTAGAAGAAAGTTGTTCTGAAATAATAATACCTTCATCACTAACTTCCCTTGCCTCTTCAAGAGCATTTGCTATTCGTCCATTCATTTCTATCTCATTTACTATAAATTAAACATCTTTTTTATAACAAGTTATAGATTCTACAGGCATGATTGAAATTATAAAATATCAGAAACACCTGTTTATAAGGCAAATATAATGAATAATGTGATAATATTACCCGTTTATTTATATAATATTATCAATGTACAGGTATATACTATAAATTACAATCTTTATTTAGTAGAAGTTATGAAGAATTATTACTATAAATTAGTGGATAATTCAGTGGAGAACTATATCTTGTATTAATCTTTAATGTAGCAACTGCCCCCGAAAACGCATTCAATACATCTCCGGGGCATCGCTATACATATATAACACCTTCTTTCTTTGAAAATTTTATAATATGTTCACAGTTATTACTGTTATTTCACTTCCGGCTTATCCCTTACCCTTTTTACAACAGAAAAGAAAATGTACAGCTGCCAGAAAATTATCAGCAGATGAAGCACATCATTTGCAGAGAACCAGATGCCCTGTTCCCAGAGGCTTTCTGTAAATCCCATAACCAGATATGCGAAGTAAATCAGAACGATGAATCCCTGAGAAGACCATAGAATCAACAGCCTGAGCTCAAGAGGATCTTTCTTCCGTATATAATTGACAGTATTTATAATAAAAAGTATGAGAAAGTTAGGCCCTGTAAATAGAGTAAAGAGCTCAAAGGAGACCATAAACTGATCAGGAAGAAAGGCTCCGGTAAAAAGAATTATATTATAAACAATAACATTAATAATGGCATATATTTTAAGCAGTCTTCGTCCTGTACCGGATGTACTGCTGTAGGCCACTGCTGCGACAAAGGCGTTCATGCTGAATGCCTGAAACATGTAATAATATATCTCCCACCAGCTGGTCCAGGAGCAGACATCCCGGCCTGCACACTTAATTTCATAGCTGAATGCCTGGTAGCTGGTCCCTGCTGAAAGAGCTGCAACTCCCCAGAAGATAAGGGCAATTGAAAACCAGAAACGCGATTTGTCTGATTCCCTGCGTTTATACATATAAACACCAATGAATACAGTAAGTATACCGAGAAAATAGATCAGAAAACTTGAGGTCGGCTCAGTGAGAATAAATCTAATGAAGCCAATGTCAACAGGAACGCAGGGATGTGCCTGACACCATGACTCCGGTGTCTGTCCAGTATATGGGATGGTTGCAAGACGTCCGCATCCGGGAACAAAAAAGAGTGCGGCTATTGACAGCCATAATCGCTTCATAATGTCTCCTTTTACAGCAGGATAATTTTTTAATTATTTAATCTACATGAATATTCATAAATGTCAACAGAATATTATCGGGAATTGGGATCTTTGTGTTGGTTCTGGTCCGATGATGTTAAATTACTTATTTTATCGAAAAGATAAAGATGCGTTTCCTGATGTTTTTAAAAGCTTTTCATTTGTAAAAAAAATAAATATTTCCGGGATCTAATTAATTATGAACTCCATTACAAAACCTGCAGCTTTTCCACGTTCAATTGAAATAGTACCTCTTAACTGTTTAACAAGCATGTTGATTAACTGCATACCAAAACCTG
>CAYYKZ010000268.1:3868-4249 GCA_964468455.1 uncultured Leptospirales bacterium
TTACAAGAGCTTCGGCACTTACTTTGTGATTGAATGGTTCCATCTCCTTGACGGAGATGGCGGGGTATACACTTTCGAGGCCATCCTTTACCCCACCGGAAACATCAAATTCCAGTACAAATCCGACACCTTGAGAGCGATCAATTGATATAGTGCCTTCAAGCTGCTGCACAAGCATGTTGATTAACTGCATACCAAAACCTGTAGAATTTTCAAAATTAACAGACTCAGGAAGCCCGGGACCGTTATCACTATAAGCAACTGTTACCTTGTTATCTTGCCCTTTCAGTGATAAAGAGATTAAACCTTCACTCACATTAGTAAAAGCATACTTCATGGAGTTTGTAATTAACTCATTTATTATTATACCCAGCGCTGAAA
>CAYYKZ010000269.1:0-2918 GCA_964468455.1 uncultured Leptospirales bacterium
CCTTCACATCTTTTTACAATTGGCGAGTATTACCTTAAAAAAAGGGTATTGAATCATGCTATATATGCATACCAGAAATATATTCATTATAATCCAGGCGGAACATACAGAGACAAGGCTCTTGAAAGACTGCAGCAGATGAAGGCACCTTTTAAAACACCCGATATGCCTAATTTAAAAGGGATGAACCGTGTATACAGAGACAATACAATGCTCTTTTGCGAATCCGAACCCGGGGATGAACTTTTTATTATACAGCAGGGTAAAGTTAAAATAACCAAAATCATGGATGAGGAAATCCTTCTGGCTGTTTTGAAGGCAGGTGATATTTTCGGCGAAATGGCTCTCCTTGACAACAAGCCGAGAAGTGCTTCGGCAATTTCATATGGTGATGTTAATGTACTTGCAATTAACAAATCCAACTTTGAAGGGATGGTACAGGCTCAGCCTCAGCTGGCTACAAGACTTATCCAGCTTTTAAGTGAAAGGATCTGGACAGCATACCGTCAGATTGAAAACTTGATGATACGTCACCCCATAGGAAGACTGTACGATACTCTTTTAACACAGATAGAAAAACAGAAAATTCCAATAGAACCAAAAAGGCCCCACAACTTTGAATTCGGCTCCAAGGAATTAATTAACATGATCGGCCTCCCTCCAAGGGAAGGTGAATCAGTAATAGTTCAGCTCCTCGAGGACAAAAATATGGCTCTTGAAGGGGGGAAAATTATATGCAAAGATATGGCGGAACTTGAAAAAACAGTCAGCTTCTACAAGAAACAATCCTCACTTGAAAGAAAAAGGGAAGCCAGCAAAAATAAATGATTTTAAAACTACGTAAATTATTAAAAGTATTAGTCAGTTTTTTATTTTTATTGCTGCTGCTGTTCACAATAGGAACAGCTCTGCTGATATATTTTTTTCCTGAAGAGAAAGCTCTCACTTTTATCCAGAATAAAGCTGAGGAAGTTCTTAATACACCTGTTAAAATCAAATCTCTTAATTACGGCCTCAAGGGAATAACACTTACAGATATTACTGTTTTTACTCCGGATAAAGATAAGGAAAAGCAGGATCTCCTTAAAATTAATGAAGCTTCAATTCTTTTTTCACTGTTTTCTCTCATGAGAGATGAAATTCACATCTGGTCCATCAGTCTTAATGGTGTTATTCTTAATTTCAATTTCAATGATGATGGAACACACAATTACAGCAGCCTTATTGCAAATATAAATAGTAACGGAGAAAAAAGCGGTTCTGAAGAAAAGAGCAAATCAATTAAAATATCAAGAATTTCATTAGAGAACTCTATACTTAACCTGGGTAATCTTCCGAAAATTTACAAACCCCTCCAGGGTGAATATAAAATTGATACCATTATAGACCTTAATGAAGAGAATATATACAATATACATAATGCTAAAATAATTCTTCCTGAGAACAGAGGTGTAATAAAACCCAGTATTTACCTGTTCTTAGGAGAAAAGTTTAAAATAACAGGAAAGGCCGATCTGCAAAAATGCTCACTTTTATGGGTTTACAGATTTGCAAAAAATGACCCCGGCCTCTCCTTTGAAACTGTTACTGCTGAAGTTGAGGATCTTGAAATCACAGCTGAACACGTAAAAGGTCATGCAAAGGGTTTTTCCACGCTTAAGAAAACTGAAAAAAAAGCGCAGGTTGACGGCTGGTGCACAGTTGACCTCAACAGTCTCCTTGTGTCTATTTATGATGTAAAAGGAACAATTGACAGGACAAACTTTAATCTCGACAGCCTGGTCATTTCCGGAAAAAAAGGAAGCCTTGTAAGCTTTAAAGCCTCAAAGGCTGACGCACTGATTCCTGACCTGCGAATACTACTCGATTTTCTGCCTAATGGACTGTATGGAGGAGTCAAGGGCAACCTCTCCTTTGATGGCAAAAAATATAACGGCCGGCTTGATTTAGCAGGATGCGGGCTGATTACAGAAAGTGAAATTTTCAGCGGCCTTTCTACCGAAATAAATATAATTAACAATGAATTTAAAAAAGAAAATATACCTGTTAAAATTTCAGGACAGCCAAGCACAATTTCAATTGCAACAACCGGAAAAGAATTTAATTCATTTTATATTTTTATCCAGAGCAACAGCATAAACCTGAATGAAATTATAAACAGACAGTCATCTTCATCTTCAGTAAAATTCAAGTCTGCGAAAGAAAGCAATATTTCTATTAATGGAAAAATTGTTATTAATGAACTAAACTATGACAACATTAAATTCAAAAATACAAATATAGATTTCGATTATTCTGGCAGCACTATCCGTATTAATAAAATAAGTACATCCGCATTAAGCGGAACAATCACAGGCAATGGCAGAGTTTCTCTTTCAGGAGCTGATCCGGTTATAAACACTTCCCTGAATTTCAGGAATATCAAACTTCAGGATTTTCCGTTTCAGAATCAGGAACTGAAAAGCAGATTTTTCGGGTTAGCAGATGGGAATGCCTCACTTTCTATTATTCCGGGTAAAAATCCGGAAGAAACGATTAAAGGGAAAGTAGTTTTTAATATTTCGAAAGGAAAGGTTGTAAACACAGGAGTACAGAACGGTCTTATATTATTTCTGGCTGAACTCAGATATAAGCTGCGTGACCTTGAGTTTAATAAAATTTACGGTAATATCGACCTGGATACAGGCAGGTATAATATCAATTCATTTATTTTCAACTCAGAAGATATAAGGCTTTCACTAAACGGCGTTCTTGACAGTAATCTGCATGCAAAAAATATGCAGATGAAACTTGAATTCAATAATCATTTTATAAAAGATATCCCCCGCCCTGCAGTAGCTGTGCTGAACAAATATCAGAGCGGAAGATGGTCCATCGTACCCCAGGACCGAATCCCGGCATTTATCAACCGATATGGT
>CAYYKZ010000269.1:2928-4241 GCA_964468455.1 uncultured Leptospirales bacterium
GGAAGATGGTATGTTATGCCTTTTGTTATAAAAGGTGATATTACAAACAGTAAAAACATAAATCTTGCAGATGGGAATCAATAACGGCTGTCTGCATAGTCAACCCATCCCCCGGCTTCAACAAGCTCTCTGTCAAAACCGGAAGTGGAATATTCAATCTTCATCTCATTATCTGAAGATTTTATAATAAAAAGCCCCTTCCCTGCATCTGTTTCAAGAAAAGTTTCTTTCCCTGCAAACTTCTCAAATATCTCATTAATTGTTTCAGCTGGAAGTTCAACTGCCATCATTCCGCAATTATACATATTCTGTCTGAAGATTCTGGCAAAGCTGACTGCAATTACAAGATTAATCCCGTTAACCTCAAGTGCCCAGGGTGCATGTTCCCTTGAAGAACCGCAGCCGAAATTTTCTCTTGTGATAATTACGCCAACATCTTTTAAATTTTCACTATTATTAAAGCCTTTCAATTCAAGATCTTCAAGAAGATACTGTTTCAGATCCTCTTTGGTGTTTTCTGTCAAATATTTTGCCGGTATTATCTCGTCAGTATTTATATCGGACCGGTCAAGAAAAAGTACTTTCCCTTTAAAATCTTTCATTTATTTACCTCTATCAACTTTTACTGTAAAGTGGAGAATTGGTTATTTTCCCTTTTATCGCTGTGGCAGCAGCTGTTGCAGGGCTCATCAAATGTACAACACCCCCTTTTCCCATGCGGCCGTTAAAATTACGGTTTGTTGTTGAAGCGCACACCTCTCCAGGAGCGAGCACTCCATTGCTCATACCAAGGCATGCGCCGCAGGTAGGATTGGTTACACAAAAACCTGATTCCATAAAAATATCAATAATACCCTCTTTAAGGGCTTTTCTATATATTTCAGGTGTAGCTGGTGACACTATGCCACGCACATTATCACTTATCTTATTACCCTTAAGTACTTCAGCGGCAACACGTAAATCTTCAATTCTGCCATTTGTGCATGAGCCTATATATATCTGATTTACTTCAGTACCCTCAAGCTCAGAAACAGGTTTTACTTCATCCGGTTTATATCCGTATGTAACCATAGGTTCAAGGTCAGATAAATCAAGTTCAACTACACTGTCATACTCCGCATCCGGGTCAGATACCCATTTCTGAAAATCTGTCAGTGCATCCTCTTTAGAGGAATAGTCATTCTTTATAAATTCCCACAGGTATTCAAGAGTAGTTCTGTCCGGATAACATACCCCGCTTGTCCCGCCTGCTTCAATAGCCATGTTGCAGAGGGTCATCCGGGATTCCATTGACATATTATCAACCACCGGGC
>CAYYKZ010000270.1:0-4228 GCA_964468455.1 uncultured Leptospirales bacterium
TGAAAATGTAAGAAAGCAGATGATGGATCCCAAGGTTATGCAGGCTTTTATGGATCTAGGGAAAAAAATGGAGCAGACAAAGATTTTTGAATAAAAATACTGTATTTATTCCATAGAAATTCATTTAAACAAAATACAACAATACCCCTGCTTTCAAAGGCGGGGGTATTGAAAATGATCTACATATTTTTTTTAAAAAACTTTTCTATTACCCCGTATACTATACTGTTTAATCTGTCTAACCGCTTCATGTCAATCTTCATGCCCTGGATGTCAAAGTATCTGTCAGTAAGGAATAATGACCGTGAGATTGAAATATAAAGCATGGGTATTTTTTTTCTGCCGTAGGTATTTATGATATAACCTGTGTTATGCTTATTGTCAAGGCTGTATGCCGAGGTAACCGTATCCCCCTCCTTTTCCAGGGCTTTGCCCATTAAGGAGGCCAGTCCAAGTGCCATATCAGCTGTTGCTGTTCTTGCCAGTTCTTCTCTGTTGTCTGCTGTGTAGCCGGCTATTACAAGGGGTCTTGGCATCCCACTGTCCGGCGCGTTTGCCGGCCCAACCGGCATGTGTGTGTGACATTCAAGAATGAGTGAAGGTTTTTCTTCAAAAGCCTGCTTGATTTTTTGATGAAAAGGATAGTAGTATCTTTTAATGATGTTTGATATGGCAATTTCATCCGGATAAAATTTTTCCCTGAATACGGGCCTGTTCATTGAAGTGGTCTTTTTGATTACACCATCTTTTGTCACCGGATATACATCTTTATAATTTCTGTCCATATCTACAAAAAGACGTGAAATTTCAGTACTTACAATGGAACTTAACGTCTCCTTGAAGTTAAAGATTCGGTTTGCTCCTCCGTCAGATTCAAAAAAAAGCTCAGCCGGTGTAAGTGAGTCATAACCGGCAAGCTCTTCAGGAATACTGTATCCGCCATGAGGAATTATTAAAAGAATAGGGAGTTTTTTAGTCATTTCTTAATATTGTTTCCTGTGATCAATGGGGAAGGCTCGCCTATGTAAAATCCCTGGGAAAAATCAATTCCGTAATCTTTCACCTGATTAAAAATATTTTCATTCTCGACAAATTCAGCAATAGTTTTTATTTCCAGTTCCCGGCACAAAGCTGAAATATTTCGGATAATTATACGGCTGTTTTTGTCAGAATCAATTTTATTTATTAGTGAGCCGTCAAATTTTATATAGTCCAGATGTAGACGGCTTAAATATGAAAAGTTTGAATAGCCTGTTCCGAAATCATCAATGGCAAATCGGAAGCCTGTTTTTTTAGCTGCCTTGATAAAATCAGCAAGAAAACGGTAATCGCTGAAGTTTTCTGATTCAACTATTTCAAGAATAACTCTTCCTTTTGTTGAGGGGAATTTTTCTGTCATTGTCTGTATAAACTTGAAAAAACCGGGATAGTAGATATCATCTGCAGAAATGTTGAGTGCAAAATCGATGTTTTTATTATCCATAAAAGCGAAAGTTTTTTCAAATGTAATTTTGGTTATTTCAGGATATATCTGGGTCTGCCTGGCAACACTCAGATATGGCCCCGGCAGCAGCGGTTTCCCATATGGATCAATAATTCTCAGCAGTGATTCATACTTGTATATTTCTCCCGTACTGTTGTCCATTATAGGCTGGAAATAGGGCATTAATCTTTCCTCTGAAATCGCATCATTCAGTTCAGATAGATTTTTTATGTTGTTTAAATAGATTGATTTATCTCTGTCATTCTCATGGTAGATATGTATGGGCATTCTGCTTCTTATGGCATGATGCAGAGCAATGTCAGCCTTTGAGATTAGATTGTCTGACCCTTCTGATGAGGGGGCTATGCCTGCATAGGCATTAAGGGGTATTTTTATATCTTTATAAACAAAGTCTTTCCCGGAAAGATGTTTAAGCAGTTCTCCAGCTACAACAGATATTTCACTGTTTTCGCTTGTTGAGGTTTTGCCCATATCTGCAATTATGGCAAATTCACCGCCGGTGAGGTTGTAAATTCTGAGTTTGTAATCGGTTTTGAAATTAGATATCCTTTCGCCGATAAATTTATGTATGCTATCCCCGAGATTATATCCGAAAAATGTATTAACATCGTGAAAATTATCAATCCTGATTATGATAAGTGATGGATATAGAATAAGGGGAATATCCTCAAGAAGCATTTTTCTATTGGGTAGTCCTGTAGTATTGTCATAATAAAGCTGGCGCATCAGAAGTCTTTCAATTGTTCCATGGCGGAGTTCTGCATAGTATGAAAGAATAGCGATGTAGACAAATATTGCAAAACCTGTCATTAATGTAATAGTGCTGTATCGGGAGTGAATAATTTCAGTTTCAGCAAGGATAACAATAGCCAGAACGTATATAGAAAAAAATATAATCCATTGATTGCCGGTTTTATGACCGGCAAGATGATAAGCCAGTATCGGGAATAGTAGTATTATTGTAAATTCATTGAGAGGCTCATTCTTCGAAGTTACAGTGAGAAGAAATGTGGCCATAATTATGATGAAAAGAATAAGCCGGAAAAGCCCCTGTCTTGGATATTTTTTATAGGCCAGGTAAAGAATAATAAAAATAATTATATAGGCAGCGAATGTTTCAGGGGGGAAGGCTATACCTGCAGCGCTTCTGGAAATGAAAATAACGGTAGTAAGGGAGACTGCCAGAAGAAGGGTCAGAGGTATAAAACTGTCCCTTACCAGTATTGTATATAAATTTATATCATGCCGGGGATCTATAATGTAGTCACCCATGAGACGTTGTTTAAGTGTGGTTAACAGCATTAATCCTTTGCCTCAATATCTAAAATATAAAGATCCTCAGGAAAGTGTATTTTTCTTTTAAAACCACTTACTTTTTCAATTCTTTTTTTTATCAGATCTTTAAAGGATTTCCCTGCTTCAGGGAACATATGAGTGAAATATATACTCTGTTTTTCAGATGTTTTTTCAAGAATAGATTTTATTTCCTCTCCCCCCAGATGTGAATCCGATGGGGATTTTTCTGTAAAGCTCCATTCACATACCGTAATATCAGCGCTGTTAATCAGTTCGGTAAGAGGTTCACATATCCCGGTATCGCCTGTAAATGCTATTTTTGTCTCTCCGGCAGTGAACAGATATGCCGTGGAATCTTCACTGTGTTTTAGTTTAACTGCTTTAGCACGGCAGAATGAGGTGTCATAATTGTTCCCCGCTTTCAGCTCATGAATGTTAATCTGAAATGGGATTTCTCTGTTGAAAAATGGTAAGAATCTGCTATGCCAGAAATCATTTAATCCTTCAGGACCTATTATATTAAGAGGCTTTGTTCTCCGCCCCCTGCTGTTCCATATTTCCCCCCATATAAAATCGGGAAGTCCGGAGACATGGTCCATGTGGAAATGAGTAAGAAAAATATTGCTTGTTATATCTGTTGAAAAGTTTTTATTATTCAGCCTTGAAATCTGATGATATGATCCTCCGCCAGTATCAATGAGTATCATTTCATCACTGTTGGATAAAGCAAAGGAGGATGGATTTTTTTCTGTTGAGCTGGATGAGCCTGTGCCGAGAAAAGCAAGCTGCAGCATTAAAATGACTCCTTAAATAATAATTTTTTTGCAGTTTAATTCTTTCTCAATAGTATCATTGACCGATATGTTCCCCCGGTATACCTGAATAACAGAGTTTTCTGCTGATTTAATACTTTCCTTAATATATACCAGAGCATCTATATAGTTAAAGTCTCCGCAGCTGAAAATATCAACTGCAGCAGCAGAATGTTCCGGCCATGTATGTATGGCAAAATGTGATTCAGCTACAACAATAATACCGCTTATACCGTGAGGAGAAAATCTGTGAAAAAAAGGTTTAACTATTGTTGCGCCTGATATTTTTACAGCTTCAGTCATTATTTTTTCAACAGATTCTGCATTGTTGATTACGGAAGTGTCACATTCAAAGAAATCCGCAATAAGATGAATTCCAAGATGGATCATCGGGTTATTCTGCACTCTCCATTTTTTTAATCGTGTTGAAAATGGAAGTCATTCTTATAATAGCTGAATAATTAATAAGTATGGACATAATAACCAATATTCCAAGCAGTGTGGAATCGGGGTTTAACCCGTATTTTTCAAGAACAATTACAAAAAAAGGATGCAGAACAGTGAAAATTGAAAGTATCATTATTCTTTCAGGTCTCTGCATTAAGCCTCTTTTGGT
>CAYYKZ010000271.1:0-2423 GCA_964468455.1 uncultured Leptospirales bacterium
TCAAATTCCAGGCTTCGCGCCTTAGCTGAGGTTTATGCCCAGGATGACGCAAAGGAAAAGTTCGTGAAGGATTTTATTTCAGCATGGAATAAGGTTATGAATGCGGATAGATTTGATCCTGTTCGTTAAAAATGTTTTTATTCAGGGGCTGTCTGAAAGGGCAGGCCCCTGAATTTTAATGATACAGTTTTACATTCCTGTTTAACGCTTAAAAACATCAGCAGCATCAGCCATATTATTGAACAGTTCAGTCACTTCCCTGTAATCATTTATATAACCTTCTCTTTCATACCGGAAACCCCTTCTGTCCATTTCCATATTTTCATGTCTGCTGAACAGACCTGTAAGAGCGTCTCTCCGGTACTTCGCCATAAGCAGGTCCCTGACAGCAGATTCGTTTGATCCTTTAACCCGTACCAGTGAATCAAACTCCTCATCATTGAGACTTATATCTTTAAATCCTGTCAGGTTGGCCAGCCTTCCCAGTACACCTTCCCTTTTTATATTGATATCAAAGTATATTTCCTCTGTAAAGGATAGAGAAAGTACTGTGTACATTGTTTTATTTTTAGATGATCCCCGTCGTTCAAAATGTATCCTTACGTCATACCCTCTAACCTTGCCGGTATAAACAGGGTTCACGAAAGCTGTGAGGAGTTTTAAAATGAAAGGTGGGATTTTTGAAGCTGCCGGGTTCCCATCCATAAATGATTGAAGATCGGGGCGGGAGCTCTCAAGTCCAAGGAGAGTGGCGGTTCTTTCCATTATCCTTTTTGCCTTTAGTTCCTTTTTAAAGAAAAAGATAATGGTTAAAGGGAATATGATAAACATAATTATAAAGGTAAGTACCGACAGTATTAAATCAGGGTTCATACCCCCTCCTTAAATTCTGTAATTGCTGATATAAAAAATAATGTAAAATCCGAATAAGTCAAGAATGATTGAGGTATCACAGAATGAATTGAGAATCAGCATCATATAGAGGGAATATCATAGGTAGAGGGATCTACCGGCCATCAAATAATTACTACTCTAAAGCCGGGAAGAGAAAATATTTCCGGGGAAATGAGGAACCGACCGGTTCCTAAAAGGGTCTTCACCCTCCGCCTGAAGGGGCACATTTACCTGCTGACGGACTTGAAAATGATGAGATCATTTTCTCTGTTTTTGAAGATCCGCATTTAGGGCAGACTGCATTGTAATCCCCGATTTTTCGTATTTCAGAAAAGGGGTTCCCGCAATCAGCGCATTTAAATTCGTAAAGAGGCATATTTATTATCCCTGATAATTAAGATGAGTCTAAAATACTTCAATGCCCTGTTCTGTCAATACTTTATCAGAAAATTTTTTTTCAAACCCCGAATTCAATATACTCCCCGGCTTTGCTGAGACGCTTCCCCATTCTGCCCAGTGAATCAATGGAGTTGATTCTTCCCT
Source organism: uncultured Leptospirales bacterium (assembly GCA_964468455.1). Lineage (GTDB taxonomy): Bacteria > Spirochaetota > UBA4802 > UBA4802 > UBA5550 > JBBAGC01. The sequence continues at coordinate 1,438 of CAYYKZ010000271.1, forward strand.
CTCTCCGGAGCTTTAGAATATTTTCTACAGTAACGTGCCCCAGTCCGGGGACACGGAGAAGTTCCATTTTCCCGGCCTTATTAATATTAAGAGGGAAAAAGTCAGGGTGTTTTTTTGCCCAAACCTCTTTCGGGTCCATATCAAGTATGAGGTTGCCATCTGCATCAAAGGGTATTTCATCTTCTGTAAAACCGTATTTACGTATTAACCAGTCAGTCTGGTAGAGTCTGTGCTCACGGTTAAGCATATCCATATTTGAAAGAGGGGAGTGTTCTCCGGGTAAATCACTATGCCCTGCGCCCCGCTGGTAAGCGCTGAAATAAACCCTCTGCAGGTTAAGGCGTTTGTATAGCCCCCATGAGTATTTTACTATTTCCGCATCCCTCTCCCCTGAAGCTCCCACAACAAACTGGGTAGTCTGTTTCACTCCATAGTATTTCTCACCCTTTAGTGTAAGACTGTTTATAAGTTTAATTGGCCTTATAACATCATCAATATAATTTTTTCCCTTAGTGAGCATGCGGAAATTTTTTTCACCAGGCGCTTCAATATTAACAGAAACAGCACTGGAAAGTGAAACAGCCTCTTCCACCGCAGCGTCACTTGCTCCGGGGATAATTTTAAGGTGCATGTACCCGCTGAACTTTTCCCTTTTTCTCAGGTCTGAGGCAATATTAATTATGCTCTCCATTGTTCTGTCAGGACTCCCTTTTACCCCGCTTGTGAGAAACAGTCCTGAAACAACGCCTCTCCTGTAGTAATTGAGAAAAGCCTTCACAACCTCATCATCATTAAGTGTGCATCTGCGGCTGTCATTGTCAGCCCTTAAGGGACAGTATCTGCAGTCATTAATACAGGAGTTGGAAAACATTGTTTTAAAAAGCGGATCACCAGGCTGCCTTCCTGGTAGATCAGGAACGCGCCGGACATCGAGGTCGCCGCGCCGTCGATCGCCTTCCACAGGCTCAGGAGGTAGTTGAGGTCCC
>CAYYKZ010000271.1:2433-4218 GCA_964468455.1 uncultured Leptospirales bacterium
TCTTCCATCAGGTAGGGCAACCGGATAAATCCATTTATTATCCTCTGATCGGTGTCTGTGTTCTATGGGGTCTTTTGTGCTGCAGGCGCATGCAAGATCATACTGTGAATCCTGTGAAAGGAGTTTCAGCTTTTCCAGGGTATCAGGTTTTTTATGAATACTCATCATGGTAGTAGTATACGCATGATAAGTAAAAATGCAACAACTTTTTTATACGAGAACTACTCTGCTGGTTCCGCACATGGGGCAGAAGAGATTATCCCGGTCCGATTCAGATATCATGTCCTCCCACTGGTTATTGCACTCCTCACATACAAGTATAGCCTCAACCATCTCTTCAGCTTCCCAGGCTTCCTCCTCCTGAGTTTCAAGTTCATCATTTTCAGGGCTGATTTCTTCAACTATATTTAATTCTGCGTCATTTACTGCTAATATATCATCTATTTCTTTTTCCATACATTTTCCTCCACAACTTATTATTAAGAAAATTTTGATCTGAGGGGGTGATTCGGGAAGTTCAGAAGAGTTATAGAACAGGATTACAGGTCTAAAGAAGCCCCTCAGTAACTCTTTTTTAATACCAGAAAAAATCTTAAGTCAACCATGTTTCTTAAAAAAAATATGGAATAAAAAAATATTTTTTAAATAGTTTTCTTATAGAAATACTTTGCTGTAATTTTTAAAACTGTTTTTATGGAAAAAAGGGCTCTTTTTAATATCACAGTAACTCCTAAATCCTCCAGAAGCCTTGTAACAGCTGATGAGGAGGGTAATATTAAGGTTTACCTTAATTCTCCACCTGTAGAAGGGAAAGCTAATAAGGAATGTATAGCACTTATGTCAAAAAAACTGGGTGTGCCCAAATCAAGAATAACAATCGAAAAAGGGGAAAAGGGAAGAAACAAAAAAATTGCTGTTGAAGGGCTTGATACAGAAGATGTGCTCAAATTAATAAAGGGATAATATTGATTTTTATGAATAAAAAAAGAAAAACCGGATTTCATCTCTCCATATCGGGGGGTGTGCATAAAGCTGTGATTGAGGCAAACAGGGAGGGTTATGATGCCCTGCAGATCTTTCTCAAAAACTCAAATAGATGGGAAGGGCCTCCTTTAAAAGAAAAGGATATTGAAATTTTTAAAACAGAGTGGGAAAAAAATTCTGACCTGGAAATATACGCTCATACCGGCTACCTCATAAATATCGGGGGTGAAGGGGAAAATCTGGTAAAATCCATGGATCTGCTTAATGATGAGCTATTTAGAAGCAGCATTCTCGGGGTTAAATATCTGGTGCTTCATCCGGGTAATCATCTTGGCGCTGGAGTGGATGAGGGGATTAAGCGTATAGCAGCGAATCTGGACCGTACATTTGAAGGGAGCAACGCCTCAACAGAAATACTGCTGGAAACAACTGCAGGGCAGGGTACATCCGTGGGACACAGATTTGAGCATATACGTGATATTATGGCATTGTCATCTTACAATAGCAGGCTTGCGGTCTGCCTTGACACCTGCCATATATTCGCAGCAGGATATGACATGTCTAAGCCGGAAGGGTATGACGAGATGATTACCGCCTTTGATAAAATAATAGGAATAGATAAACTGCGCCTTATTCATCTTAATGATTCAAAAAAGGATATGGGTTCACATGTAGACAGGCATGACCATATAGGTAAAGGAATAATAGGAGAAAAGGGTTTTGAACTGCTTCTTACAGATGAGCGGATTAAGCATGTTGATATTGTTCTTGAAACACCTGTGGATGATGATTCCTCCAACA
>CAYYKZ010000272.1:0-4206 GCA_964468455.1 uncultured Leptospirales bacterium
CCGGTTACACAGGTGAAATAATAAATCCTGACCTGATAGAAATGGGATTCTGGCCAGGAGGCGACAGAGACGGCAACCCCTTTGTTACTCCTGAAATCACTTTGAAAGTGGCAAACCGGCTCAGGTCATCAATACTGGGAAAATATTACAATGAAATTAAACAAATTCGAAGAAAGCTTACCTTCCGGGGAGTCCATGAAAAGCTGAAATCAATTGAAACAGCCCTTATTAAAAGCATCTATTCAGATGATAAGCCTGAGATGAGTCTGGAGGAAATGCTGCGCCTGCTTGAAGAAGTACGTGATACACTTAAAGAACGGTTTGAAGGCATCTATCTTGAAGAGGCCGAAAGATTTATAAATACTGTTAAAATTTTCAAGTACCATTTTGCATCACTTGATATAAGGCAGGATAATAATACCCATCATGAAGTATTGATGGAAATACTTCAAAGTATTAACAAGGATCAGATTTATCAGTCCCTTACATCCGAAAAAAAATATGATTTTATACTGAGCGGAGATATTACTGCGGAGCCATATAAAGTTGAATCTGAAAAGGCCGTTAATACAATAAATTGTATAAAGACTATTAAAACTATCCAGAACCTCAATGGAGAGAAAGGGTGCTGCAGATATATTACAAGCAACTGCGGAAGTGAAACTGATATTCTTGAACTCATGTCACTCTTCCTTTTTGCGGGATGGGGCAGAGAAGGAATTACTGTTGACTTTGTTCCTCTCTTTGAAACAATCAGCGACCTTGAAAACGCGGCAGGTGTTATGCGCAGCCTTTACAGCAATAAATACTATGCTGAGCATCTTCGCATAAGAAACAAAAAACAGACAATAATGCTTGGATTCTCTGACGGCACAAAAGATGGCGGATACTTTACAGCAAACTGGAAAATCTACATGGCAAAAGAGGCATTAACAGCCTTGTCTGATGAATTCGGCATAAAACTTACTTTCTTTGACGGACGCGGCGGCCCTGCTGCAAGGGGGGGAGGAAAAACTCATAATTTCTACACCTCCCACGGGAAAAGCATACAGAATACACGAATACATCTGACAGTACAGGGACAGACCGTAAGCTCCAATTTCGGAACTGTAATGTCTGCAAAATATAACATGGAACAGCTGATAAGCGCCATTCTTAAAAACCGCCTATACAGCAGATACAACGCCGATTTCCGGGATGATGACAGAAAGCTCATGGATGAGCTGTCAGTAGCGAGTTATGATGCCTACATGAAATTAAGGACAAATGAAAAATTTATTCCATACCTGGTTAACCGCAGTGCCATGACCTTTTACGGGAAAACAAATATCGGAAGCAGGCCTGACAGAAGAAACAGTCCTGATAATTTCACACTTAAAGATCTCCGGGCAATACCATTTGTCGGCGCCTGGACTTTAAATAAGCAGAACATCCCGGGATTTTTCGGACTGGGTTCTTCTCTCCATAAAGCTGTAAGCAGCGGAAGGCTTTCTCAGATTCACGACCTTTACAGCAGATCTCTCTTTTTCCGCACTCTTGTGCAGAACAGCATGATGGTGCTTAAAAAAACCAATTTTGATATAACTTCCTTTTTAAGAAAAGACCCCGAATACGGGGAGTTATGGGAAAGTCTTCTTGAGGAATTTGACAGAACAAAAGATAATCTTCTCATAGTTTCACAAATGGAAACCCTCATGGAAGGGAATCCCAAGGATCTCCTTTCAGTGGACATAAGAGAAAAAATGGTACTCCCTCTCTGTGTTATTCATCAGTTCGCTCTGTGCAGATTAAACCATCTTAAAAAGACCGACCCGGAAAACGAAATGATAAAAACCTATACTCATATGATTATAAGATCATCCTATGGTATAATAAATGCTTCAAGAAATTCAGCATAAATTTTTTACTGATAAATAATATCCTGATAACATCGGGCCTCAGAAAAACGGAGACCCGGTGTTATCAGATAATCAGACTTTCACTTATCTTAATCCCACTTACCTTCAGATTTAAGCCTTTCAACAACAGGTTCTGCTTCATTGATCATTGCCTGTACATCGATTTTACCAACACGATTAACATGGAAAATTTTCTCAGCAGGCCAAACTTCAATATGCACAGGCCTTTTATATCCGGCAAGCCCCTTGCAGTACTCCATAACCTCTTCAGCTGTTACACTCTCCCCCTGCTTAGGTTTTACAAAGGCAAAGACCCCATCAACATTAGTCCTGTGAGGAACTCCTACAACCAGAGCCTGACCAACCTTTGGATGCTTTGTGATAAAATCTCCCACCTCATCAGGAAAGACAAGGTAGCCTTTAGGCTTAATCACAAACTTTCTTCTGCCTGAAAATTTCAATCCTTTATAAGCACCAAAATCATGGAAGTAACCCATATCGCCTGTATACAGAATCCCTTCTTTTGATATCATGGCAGATGATGCTTCAGGATCGTTGTAGTATCCCAGAAACACAATTGGACCATGAACACAAATCTCTCCCACTTCACCCGGGGCCATTTCCTCGCCAGCAGTACCGTCTTCATTCATAGGCTTTCTTATAGTAACCGGGGCAAGTTCAGGAAAAACCTGTCCAACCTGACCAGCCATCTCCTCAATAGGTATTGCCTTAGGTGTAGCGGTAAAATATCCTGCGCATTCAGTCATCCCCAGAGCTGTACCGAATGATGGAGCCATTTTTTCCATATCCTTTAAAAATGCTGTATCAACAGCACTGCCGCCGTAAAGTACATATAAAAGGCTGCTCAGATCATAATCTTTATAGGACGGCATCTGCCACATCATGTGGAACATTGTTGGAACACCGCCCCACCATGTTGGCCTGTATTTTTCTATATACTTAAGAATAAGTTCCGGCTGATACACATTAACAGTAACAACAGTCCCTCCGGTAAACCATACAGTCATTGGCCCCTGGCATGTACCGGCCACATGACTTGTAGGCATAGAATTAAGATACCTGCTTGCACTTCCCCATAGTCCCACCTCTCTTGAAAAGACCGCATTATTAGTAATAGTATTCTCATTACATATAAGAGCAGCCTTGGGGAAACCGGTAGTACCTGTTGTAAAAATAATAATGTGAGGGTCACGTTTCCCGAGATTTCTGTACTCATTTAGAAGCCCTTCAGTGAGTGCACTGTCATTTTCTAAAGATTCAAGGGCATCCATATTAAAAAGATCATTAAACTTTTTAACATCACCCGAAACAGCCTCCTCAGGTGCTCCGGGAGTATGCTGAATAATATACTTTAATGTTTTTACTTCTCCTGAAACAGCTGCGGAAACTTCGGTAAAATCTCTCAGCGGAGTTTTTCCCATACAGAAAAAGGCAGCAGGTGTGATTTTATTCATATCCCTGATTACTTCACTCACCTGGAGTCTTATATCAAGGGGAGCAATTATTGCACCAACAGTGGCGCAGGCATATGTAAGCATAAAAAACTCAGGAGTGGACAGCCACTGAACTGCTATTACATCACCTTTTTTAATACCCATTTCTCTCAGTCTGAGTGCATAAAGTGTTATCATCCTGTCAAACTCTTTATAAGTATAGGTGACGCCGCTGTCAGCACTCATCAATGCTATATTATCAGGTGTAATTGCAGCCCACTTTTTTACATAGTCTGCAACAAGCGGCAGCTTCCATTTGTCATAAAGAGAATCATCAAGTTTAATAGTAAACATTTTCAACCTCCGGTATTTAAATTCTTTGAGAGGATATCACCGGAAATTTTTTTTGTCTTATAAATATATATATACACAAGAGGCTCAATTTATAAATATATACTTTTGTAAAAATGCTTTCATTGTTACTCCTGACTGTTTTTTATTTTTTCCTTGAACTATATTCATCTATAATAAATCATTACTGAAATAGATAACAGTTCGGAAAACAATGACAATAATTCATGAACATTTAATATTTCTGGGCGCCTACTTCGCTTTCATCGTCGGCATAGGGCAGCTGCTGCAGAAAAACAAGCAGCCCGCTGCATATATATACGGCACATCATTTGTAACTATGGGTGTATGGATTTTTCACATCTGCTCGTACTCTACCGGGATTTTTCAGGATTATTATATTATCAATATGCTTCTTATTCCATTCGGATTTATTTCTGCTCCAGCCATGGGCCTGCGTTACAGACTTCTGCTTGGACAAACCTCAATAAACAGAAACAGCC
>CAYYKZ010000273.1:0-4179 GCA_964468455.1 uncultured Leptospirales bacterium
CATAGTCCTGATAGGAGATATAGCATAATAAGTATAAGTGTTATCCGGGGAATCAGTTTTTTTATGTTTCGCTTCTCTTTGCTTACCATAATTAAAGTATAATAATGCCTTTCATGAAAGTCAATTATTTTAAAGAATGACTGTTTGTTCAGGGGCAGATTATTTGTATATCCCTGTTTCCATTACGGAAAGGTAAAAATCCCAGTTTTTTTTATATTTCTGCCGCAGTTTTTTTATATCACTGATGTTTTCATATTCATCAATAAATTCATCCCGTGTTTTAGCAAGAAGCCAGATAAGGAGATCAGTGAGCCGGCTTTTATTATAGCGCAGGGTTTTGCTGTTAACTGTACCGAAAATATTATTAAACTGGTTCATAAAAATTTTATGGGTTTTTTCCTTGAGAGTGCCCTCGTTCAGCCTGTAAGTTCTTGCAATAAGTTTTATGTAGGATGGGTGCGCAATATAAAAATCAATAGCTATATCTGAAACAGTCTTAAAGCGTTTCAGAATGTCAGATGGGAGCTCCAGATTCTGATTGTCGAGTTCCTCCCGAATAAAGTCGTATAGTTTTTTATATGCGTGTTCAAAGACAAAAAGGAAGAGTTCCTCTTTTGATGATATGTATTCATATAATCCTCCCTTCGATATTCCTGCTCTTTTCACAATATCATCAGTGGATGCTTTTTCGTAACCCATTGTTCCGAATTCGATTATGGAAGCATTAATTATAACATCTCTTTTGTGCTGAGGAATATTAAAAAAAAGGGGTTTCATTTACACTCTCCCGTTTATTATGCAGGAAAGTATAAAAAGGCTGTTACTGGTGTCAACAGTTACTTTAATAATTTACTCCGGTTATTATTTCTTAATATAATTTATTTATAATAAAGCTGCTCCCGGTACCTCTGCTGCTTTCTGCATCAGGGGTACCGGGAGATTTAATTTTATTAATAGATCAGAGAAAACATTCCTGATTTATTTAATACCGTCAAATGACAGGTTTACTGTTTCCGGTGATTCAACTTTTGTTAAAAGGCTCACTACTATAGTAAAAACTACTGAAACAGGAAGAGCTAACACAAGAGGATCCACAAATGGCCACGCCCCTCCAAGAAGAGTTTCTTTCCCGAAAAGCGCCTTGCTTACACCAAAAACAGCTGCTTCTTTGCCATGCAGAAACAGAAAGCATAATATAGCTGCAGAAAGTCCGGACAATATACCTGCAATTGAACCCTTCCTGGTCAGCCTTTTCCAGTAAAGTGAAGCAATATATGGAGCAAGAAGACTTGATGCCATAAGTCCGAAGAATATTGCTGTTGCCCGTGCAATAATACCAGGCCCCATTTCAAGAGACAGATACACTGTAAATAGTATTGAAATAACAATTCCTACTCTTGTAATGAGAGTACTCTTTCCGGCTGTACGTCCCTTGCGGATTTTTGTCTCATAAAAGTCTCTTCCTATGGATGTACCTATTGCGTGAAACTGTGAACTGAGAGTTGACATTGCAGCAGAAAGAATTACAAGCAGAAATAAGTAATTGAACCATGACGGCATAGCGCTGTTTATAAAGGCCGGAATTACTTTATCTGTGTTCCCTTCAGCAACAGCAATTGCAAGGGTTCCTGTTTTCTGAAAAAAGTATACATTGGAGAGGGCTCCTACAATAAGTGCGGTAGCAACAGTCACAAGAATAAATATCCCTCCAATAAGAACTGCACGGTTAAGCTCCTTATTGCTTTTAACTGTCATAAACCGTACAACAAGCTGTGGCTGGGCAAGAACTCCTATTCCTACTCCAAGTACAAGTGATGAATAGACAATCCACCATAATGGCGAAAATGATGCAGGAGACGCGGTCCACCCCTTGTGGCCAATAGCCTGTAATTTTGCCGGAACCATGGAAGCCATGTCTGTCAAAGACTGGTGAGCAGCAGTAATACCGCCTGTTTCACTGTAAATATAAAAAAGGAGAAAAATCATTCCTATAAACATTAAAGAGCCCTGAAGGGCATCTGTATACATTACACCTTTAAGTCCTCCCATTATTACATAAGCTGCCACAAGAATAGAGAAAATGGTTATTGAATATAAATATGGTACACCAAGCAATCCTTCTATTATACGTGATGCTCCAATTAAAACAGCAGCTGCATAAATCGGCATAAAAACAAAAATCAGCAATCCGCAGAACCACTGTACAAATGATGAATCAACCCTTTTTCCCAGAAGTTCAGGGAAAGTGTGCGCCTGAAGGTTAAGTCCCATTTTTCTTGTTCTTTTGCCGAAAACAACAAATGCAATGAAAATACCGACAAAAATATTCAGTACAGGGAGCCATAACATGCTTAACCCGAAAAGGGAAGCAGCCCCGCCAAAGCCTACAATAGCAGATGTGGAAATAAAAGTAGCTCCATATGATAGTGCCATGACATATGGATGAATAGACCTGCCGCCAATGAGGTAGTCCGATGAATTTTTAGTATCATTAAAACCGCGATACCCCAGGTAGGCAAGAACTGCCAGATATGTAGTAATTATTGCTATTAACCAGAAAATACTCATTATTTGCCCCCCGATATGTCCTGTTCAAGTTCCAGTTCCTCTTTGGACCATTTTTCTTCGTCCTGGAGTTCCTTGGTGCTGATTTCACCTTCGCTGTTCCATTTTACAACACCGTATACGGTACATAAAAGAACAGTGAGTATCAGCAGTATGTAGGCAGTAGATACTACCGGATCAGGTATTCCTAAAAACATTTAATTTCTCCTTATTGAAATAATCAGTTTAAACACCATGCCGACCAGCCAGTCGGTATGGACGCATATAAATTCCCGATGTTTTTTAAATACAGGGGATTTGATTTTTTTCCCGACTGGTTAGTCGGTATGATATTTTCCTGCTCTTTTGTCAAGAAAATATACTGCAAGACTCTCTAATGGGAGGTGTTTTTTTTAAAAGAATCATAAGTCCCAATATGGACTCCTGAAAATATCTACAAAAATAAAATTATGTTGATTATTTTTTTTACTCAAAAATAATAATTGTACTTGATTTGATTCCGAATATTAAATAATTTGTAATCAATACTTCAGAAATATAAAGAAACACTCCCTGTAATACAGCTTAAATGGTAGCTTTAAAACAGTTAATTATACTGATAAAATTCAGTAACTGTTAATATATTGTTACCAGGATGTATTATAATGTCTGCATCAAAAACATCACTTCTTTCAAGCAAGGTTCATAATGGTGAGCCGGTTAAACTGGCCTTTCATTATAACACCCAGACTATAACAAAATTTATAAATTCTCTATTTATAAAAGTTCTTTCCCAGAATGACCTTATGTATCTGCAGGGTATGCTTGAAACTATCATCAGAGAGATGGTTATTAACGCAGTAAAAGCCAATTCAAAGCGGGTTTACTTCAAGAAGATGAACCTTGATATAAATAATGCATTTGAATATCAGCAGGGTATGGAAAATTTTAAAGCATACCTTATAAGTAATATGGATAAAATACCGGATGAATTGAAAGAGAGCGGTTATAAGGTTGAATTGTTTTTAAAGAAAACCTCAGAGGGCTTTAAAATAGTTGTTAAAAATAATGCTTCCCTCCTGCCTTTAGAAGAGGAGCGGATAAATTTCAGAATTAATAAGGCCATGGAATATACTGATTTTACCGAAATCTATATGGATATTTCAGATGACCAGGAGGGGGAGGGTCTTGGCATACCTCTGACTATTCTATTTCTCCGGAATTCCGGACTTGATTACAGGTCATTCAGAATCAAGTCAGGCATAAATTTTACAGAATCAATGCTGGAGATTCCTTTCAAAATAAGGCCATTAGAAGTAACGTCACTTATTCAGCAGCAGATAGTAAATGATGTGAATGAACTTCCCACATTTCCTGAACATATTCTCGAGTTACAGAAAATGTGCAGAGACAGAGATATTACAATCCCCCGTATAGCCGAGAAAATTTCACTGGACCCTTCAGTTGCAGCATCAGTGATTAAGCTTTCAAATTCTGCGGGTTTTATCACTTCACGTCATATAGAAACAATAGCAGATGCAGTTAAAATAATCGGTTTGAAAAATCTTAATGCACTACTAGTGGCAACAGCAACAAGAAAAATTCTGGATGACCGGTTTTCATCTTTTAAAGATG
>CAYYKZ010000274.1:0-4172 GCA_964468455.1 uncultured Leptospirales bacterium
ATCAATGATATCTACGCAACTGGTGAACAACTGTCCTTCCAATACGGTGGATATAGGCTTCCGGATCCTGGGGGAGGGAATAGTTTATACAATGGGAAAGGTTCATTACATCTATCCCCCTTGCAGCCACATCTGTTGCTACAAGAATGTTTATTCTTTTCTTTTTGAATTTCTCAAGAATTCTTTCTCTCTGATGCTGGGAAAGGTCACCATGTATGCCGTCTGCATCGTAACCTCTGTCAACCAGCTTGCTTGATATTTCATCTACTTCCACTTTTGTTCTGCAGAAAATCAGTGAATAAAAATTTTCATTTATATCAATTATTCTGCAGAGTGATTCAAGCTTGTCAGCAGGAGCAATTTCAAAATAAATCTGGTCAGTAAGGTCAGCAGTTAGAGGATTTTTTTTAACTGAAAGAATTTTGAAATCCTTCATGTATTTTTTAGCTATAGACATTATTCTATCAGGCATTGTTGCCGAGAAGAGCAGAGTTCTCCTGTCCGGGTTTGTTGTTTTCAGGATAAGCTCAATATCATCAACAAAACCCATATTCAGCATCTCATCAGCCTCATCAAGTACGAGATATGATAGCTGGTTAAGATTGATGCTTTTTCTCTGAATATGATCTATAATTCTTCCTGGTGTTCCGACAATTATATCTGCATTTTTACTTAATCGTCTAAGCTGGTCTGTCATTGACTGTCCGCCGTAAATCGGAAGAATGTGCAGTTTCTTTTTGCCTCTGAATGAATTTACTTCTTCAGAAACCTGTATTGCACGTTCTCTGGTTGGTACAAGTATAAGTGCCTGTACTTTTTTTGAGTCCTTTTCGAGTTTCTCAACAAGGGGGAGGCCAAAGGCGGCTGTTTTTCCCGTGCCTGTCTGGGCCTGCCCTACAACATCGACTTCTTCATTCATCAGCACCGGGATTGTTTTAACCTGAATTTCTGTTGGTTCTTCAAAGCCCTTTGAATGAAGGGTTTTGGCCGTTTCTTCTGACAGGCCAAGTGATTTAAAATTTTCTAGCATTCTAATTTTTCCTTTTTCAGTAATAATCCCTGAACTATAATTAGAGTGTTAAATAAAAAATCAGTTTTAACCATTGCCGCTGAAAAATCGGGGTTTACGGAGTTTTTTAAATACTAATAGAGTTGAGGAATGAATACTGTTTCCTTTTATAATAATTAAGTCATTGAAAAACGGGAGCACTAAAACTGCAATGTTTTTATTTTATTTTTAATAAAAAATGAAAATTCTTTTTGCCTTGCAAAATCTATTTAAATCGGTATAATGACTAAAGTAAATACATTATTAAAAGTAATATTAGTATTATTAATCCGTAATGATTTGTTTATCAGGAGAAAAGTTTAATGCCAGCAGGTATATTTAAGTCTTTAGGATTCAGAATACTGTTATTTTATTTTATGATGTCATTAATAGGTTTATCCTTTGTAATATCTATTATTTTTGAAAACCAGGTAGATCTGATCAGCAAAAATATTATGTTGGAATCTGAAAAAAAGCTTTTCCACCTTATGGGGGCTTTGAATAAGCTTAATATTGAAATTTCCCGGGGGAATCTTTTTAATGTAAAAGATGAACAGGAAGTGCTGTCTCACCTGGCAGGCGCAATAGGGATGCATTATAAGAATTTTATTATTTTTTCAGAAAATAATTCTGAAATATATAAATCAACTCCAGATATATCTCTTCCTGAAAATTTCAGGGAGGATGGCCTTCGTTCTGTAACAACTGTAGCGTTTACCGGGAAAAATTATTATATGAGGATTGATGAAGAAAGAAGGTTAATCAGCTTCTATATCCCCCTTGAAGAATTAAATATGAGCGGCAATATTCTTTATATTGAAGAAGATATTGACGTTCTTGATGAATCTCTGATGGATTTGTATAAGCAGGCTGCCTATGTTACGATTGTAGTGGTGTTCTTTAATCTTCTCTTTGCCGTGATTCTATATAGGCTGATTATACAGCCGATAACGGTTTTAAAAAATTCAGCAAAGCAGCTTTCACAGGGAGATTTTAATGCCAGGGTCCGATTTTCTGACAGGAGTGATGAAATAGGTGTTCTTGCTGCCGCTTTTAACAGCATGGCCGAATCTATTCATGATAATATTAAGTCACTGTCATCTGAAATGGAAAAAAACCGGTTCAGCAAAGAGAACTCGGAAAGGATGGTAATCAGGGATGAAATGACCGGACTTCTTAAGGAGCATTATTTTTTTGAAAGGCTGGATGAAGAGTTAAAACATTCAAAAAACACTTCAAAGGATGTATCTCTTGCGTTAATAAATATTGATGATTTTAAAAGGATAAATGAAATATTCGGGAAACAGACAGGAGATATTGTTCTTCTGGAAATATCGAGAATTATTAAAAACTTCTCTCCTGAAAACGGTATTGTTGCACGTATAAGCGGTGATGAATTTGCCATACTATTTTTTGACTCATCTTCCATAAATATTGGGGATATTGCTGAAAAAATAATTGTTTCTGTTAAGGAAAAAGAAATAATTACCCCTGACGGCAGGCTTTCCGTAACCGCAAGCGCTGGTATCGCTCATATTTCTTCTGATGAACCTGGTTTAATTGAAAATCAGAATTCCCTTTTTAATTCAGCAAAGGAGGCGCTTAAAAATGCTAAAGGGAAGGGTAAAAGCAGAGTTGAGTTTAGCAGAGTAGATTAAGTATGAAAAAATATCTTCTGAAAATTTCTTTCCTGACTGTTTTTATTTCAGCATTGGCTTTTCTTTTTTTTCTGAATGAAATAATTATCTCTATCAGAATGAATGAATTAAAGGCTTATCTGCGGGACCTTGATTTTTATGAGGCTAGCGTAGACCATATTTCCCTAATTGCTACTTATGAGGTTAATAAAAAAATCTACGAGGAAAGAATAACACAGGATACTGCGGATTCTATTGAACACAAAATTTCCTCCCTGCAGATTAATCATCTGCGGGAGTCATCAGAAAATAAATATGAGATCTTTTTTTATCCCGCTCTTTATATAATAAACTTTAACAGAACTGTTCTGGGGAAACCCCCTGTTAAATATTCCAGTGATAAGGATGATTATTTCAGAGACCTGGATCAGGCCTATTACTATGAAAGAAATTATCTTTTTAAAAAGGCAATTGTATTATATGACAAAGTACTTCAGGTGAACAGTTTAAACAGCACTCTTCGAGCAAGCATACTTCTTCGAAGAGGTTATTGCTATGCCCTGTCCGGTGATGATAAGAGGGCTCAGGAAAATTATAAAACGGTTATTAGGGAATATGGTTATGAAGGGAGTGCTGTGACAGCCACAGTGCTTTTGCGCTATCTTGAGGGATTCAGCCAGGCGCGTAAGCGGGTGCTTTCCGATACCGCGGACTCTCTTGTTAAAAGCCGAAAGCTGGTTAGTCTCCTCGCCTATGAAAAGGCCCTTGATGTATTGAATAATGCTTCAAAACATGCCCCACCTGAAGATACTGCACAGATAGAATATTTTAAAGCACGAAGTTACAGAGGGATGGGGAATAATGAAAAGGCCGTTGAATCTTTTCTTAAAGTTATTACATCAAATCCCGATTCAGTTTATGCCAGACATTCCAACAGGCAGCTGTATATTATTGGCACAAGTCTGGGAGGTTCAAATAATATAAGAGAAATATCAAAGGTGATTAATCTGAAGCTTAAAGATCCTCTCTTTGAGCAGATGGCTGAACATCACAATGGATCATTAAAGAATCTGAATATGGGAATTGAATCAATCGATGTTGTCATTCCTGAAAAAGTTGCAGAAGGGTTGAAAAATATTAATGTGAAAAGTGACAAAAATAAGGAAGTTTATCTTACTATTATTACAAATGATGGAAACAGGTTTATCGGCAGACTCCTGGAGAAAAGCGGCAGTCATATCTCTATCCAGACAAGCATAGGCAGAGTGGATGTAAGCAGGGAAAAGATTGTTGAAGTTTTGGAAAATAAGTAAAACAGGCCCGGAATGGTTAAAGTTTTTTACTTCATTATACTATTGGTTTTTATAATATCTCCCCCTTTGTTTTCTGATGTCCTGATTTTAAATGACGGAATGATACTTAACGGAAAAATTGTTGATGATAAACATCCGGAGTATCTTGAATTTGTCAATTCCCACGGATCCTTC
>CAYYKZ010000275.1:0-4141 GCA_964468455.1 uncultured Leptospirales bacterium
GTACAAACCAGGCAATAAAGGATATTTCATTAACAGTAAATGAAAATTCCGTACTTGCCCTTATAGGCCCTTCAGGATGCGGGAAGTCAACTTTTCTCAGATGCATAAACAGAATGAACGATATTATCCCCGGAATAAAAATAAATGGAGATATCCGCATAGATAGTGAATCCATATACAGCCAGAATTATGATGTAACAGGACTCCGCAGAAGGGTGGGAATGGTTTTCCAGAAATCAAACCCCTTTCCAAAATCAATTTTTGATAATATCGCCTATGGCCTTAAAATCAACGGCATAAAAGACAAATATGAAATAGAAAGGATTGTTGAAAAATCATTAAAGGACACAGCCCTCTGGGATGAAGTAAAAGACAGGCTGCACAAGTCAGCCATGGGACTTTCCGGTGGCCAGCAGCAGAGGCTTTGTATAGCCCGTACAATAGCTGTCCAGCCTGAGGTAATACTCATGGATGAACCTGCTTCAGCTCTTGACCCTATTTCAACTCAGAAGATTGAAGAGCTTATCCAGACCCTGAAAGAGGACTATACTATAGTAATTGTTACCCATAACATGCAGCAGGCTGCAAGGGTAAGTGACTATACAGCCTTTTTTTATATGGGTGAACTTATTGAAATGAATAAAACAGAGGTTATTTTCACAAAGCCTGACAGGGAAATGACTGAGAACTACATAACCGGAAAATTCGGTTGATTCTTATTATATTACACTAAAACAGCAGGAGAAAAAAATGCAGACCTATCTTGAACAGGAAATATCAAATATCAAAATAAAAATCTTTGAAATGGCTGACCTTGTAATTGAATCTATTGAAAGCTCAGTAACTGCTCTGAAAAACTCAGATACTGAACTTGCGCAGAAGATTATGAAGGATGACACCGTAATGGACCTCCTGGAAATCGATATAGACAATGAATGTATAAAGCTCCTTGTCACTAGGCAGCCTGCAGCATCTGATCTGCGCTTTGTTCTGGCAATGCTTAAAATCAACACCGACCTTGAACGTATGGGTGACCTTGCCACTAACATAGCAAAAGAGGTAATAAAGATAAATGGAGCTCCCTTAATGAAGCCCCTAATTGATATTCCCAGGATGAGTGAACGGGCTATTCAGATGATACGGCTATCATTTGAAGCAATAACAGAAAAAGATGTTGATAAAGCAAAAAAAGTAATACTAATGGATGATGAACTTGATCAGCTGAATCTTCAGATATACAGGGAACTTTTTACCTTTATGAGCGAGTCAGCTAAAAACATTCCTCAAAGCTTCTCACTTATCCTTGTTGCAAAGGCGCTGGAACGGGTGGGTGATCACGCAAAAAATATTGCTGAAAGAGGAATCTACTATATTCAGGGTGAAGATATAAGACACCGGGATGTGAGGGAAACCATAGAATAAGAGGCCCTTGTTATGAAGAAAAAAATCTTTGTTATTGATGATGAAAAGGATATTCGTGAAATTTTAAAGGTGAACCTCACTAGTGAAAACTATGATGTTGCAACCTATAAATCAGCGGATGAAGCATTAAAAGGCCTTTCAGGGGAAATTCCCGACCTTATGATACTTGATATAATGATGGACGGTAAAGACGGTCTTCAGTTCTGCAGGGAACTCCGTTCCCAGGAAAAATTTATGAATATTCCGGTAATTTTTCTATCTGCGAAATCTGAGGAATTTGACAAGGTTCTGGGCCTGGAGCTTGGCGGGGATGACTACATAACAAAGCCCTTCAGCATTAAGGAGCTTAAATCCAGGATTAAAGCCATTCTCCGTAGAACAGGGGAAAAGCCCCGCGAATCAGGAGCAAAGATTTTAACATATAAAGGTGTTGAACTGAACACTGAGCAGTATTCATTAAAAGTGGATAATGAAGAGGTTAAGCTTACAAAAACCGAATTTAACATACTGGTCCTATTCATGGAAAATCCGGGTAAAATTTTCACCAGGGATAATATAATAGACAGTGTAAGGGGACAGGACGTCTTCGTTGTAGACCGAACCATTGATGTGCACATAATGAACCTGCGTAAAAAACTGGGACAGTATAAAAATATAATTACAACATTTTCCGGTGTGGGATACGGATTCAAGGAATAATATGCTTAAAAAACTGAGCCATAAACTTATTGCAAGCTACATATCTATAATATCCATTCTTGTAATTATTATATTCATGCTTACAGGAACACTTCTCAAACAATCACTTATTGATATGATCATAGATGAAATGGCAGGATTCGCGGATATAATTGAGCTTAGCGCCTTAAGCGGAAGCGGTGCCAAAAATCCGGCCTCAATAAAAGAAGGCCTTCAGAAAATGGCTCTGCCCATGAATATGCGCCTTTCTATTATATCAAAGGACGGCACTGTGCTTGCGGACACAGGTGTAGAAGACGAATCGGAACTGGACAACCATCTTTACAGAATTGAAGTAATGCAGGCCATGGAAAAGGGTTCAGGTCAAAGCAGCAGATACAGCAATTCCATAAAAACAGATATGCTCTACTATGCCAAAGACAGCGGAGACTATATAATACGCCTTGCCAGGCCCTTATACGCTGTTGATGAAAGCATGGGCAAGCTGAGAAATCTCCTTGTTACTGTTTCTATTTTTGTAATAATTATTGCAGTAATCAGCGTTATTACAATATCCATAAAAATAACCAGACCCCTTAATGAAACACTCGATTTTGCTGCTGACTTTGCCAGCGGCAGTTATGGAAGAAGAATCCTTAATTACAGTAATGATGAAATAGGAACTCTTCAGAAAACCCTTAATAAAATGGCAGATACAATTGTTGAAACAATTGGCAAACATATATTTGAACAGAAAAAACTGGCTGTAACACTTGACAGTATAAGTGACGGGATTGCTCTTATTGATCCGGGTAAGGAAATAATCATATCTAACAGATCCTTTATTGACATGCTCAGAATATCATCCTCCTTTAAAGGGAAGGAGTATTATGAAGTGGTAAGAAGCAGAACTTTAAACAGCAGGATTGAAAAGGCGCTCCATACCGGGTCAAAGGAAATATTTGAACTTGAAATAAGTGATGGTAAATTTTATGATGTGGTTATTAATCCCATAAAGGGTGAACACGCCATACAGGGTACCCTTGTTCTTTTGAGAGATGTTTCTGAAAAAAGAAAAATTGAAAGAATTAAATCCGATCTTGTGAGCAATGTTTCACATGAGCTTAAAACCCCCATCGCAATTGTAAAGGGATACCTTGAAACCATCAAGGATCATCCTGACGACAGAAAAATGACCGAAGATTTTATTAACCGTGCTATTGAAAATGTGGACCGACAGAATGCCCTTATTGAAGATATAATAAAACTGAGCATGATCGAATCTTCCACAGAGTTCCGGAAAGAGGAAATTGACATAAGACAGATAATTGAAAGATGTATTGATATACTCAATCCTAAAATTGCTTCAAAGGGACTGGATCTGGAAGTAAGCTTTGACAGGTCATCCTATTCAATAAGCGGAAATTCCTTTATAGCTGAAGAGATATTTTTTAATCTTATTGATAACGCGATTAACTACAACAACCCCTCAGGCAGGATAATGATTAAAGGTGAAAAGAAGGGGGCTTCCATGATATTTAAAATTGCTGATACAGGTATTGGTATTCCTGATAAAGCAATAGACCGCATTTTCGAAAGGTTCTACAGGGTCGATGCAGGGCGTTCAAGGAAATCAGGCGGTACAGGACTGGGCCTGTCAATTGTCAAACACGCTGCACAGGTAATGGGCTGGTCTGTATCAGTCCATTCAGGGAAAAACGGCACAACCTTCACCATTCAGGCAGGTTAAAATTCAGAAAATATATCAGGGCAGATTATTACATGGAACCGGCCTCTTTCCGGTTATAATCTGCCCCTCCTGCAGGCCTGACTTATACACTCAAGACTACCATTGACCATGGAAGAACAATGTCCTTAACTTGAGCCCCCTAAATCTACCCAGGGAGTACTTCTTCGCTTTGCTCAGGGCGCCCCGGAGTGGGACTTTTAAATTTTTTTAATAAATAAAAGTTCAAACACAGTCTTTAAGCCCCCCTCCGGGGGGTTGTATAGACCGGAGACATAGGTAACACATGTTCGG
>CAYYKZ010000276.1:0-4111 GCA_964468455.1 uncultured Leptospirales bacterium
GAAAATGGCACCTTCCCCTTTCTTGATTCAAGGGAGGATATTCATATGAATATTGAGGCTGTATTGACAGAAAGAATAGGTGAGGCGGGGAAAAAACTTCATACCGGACGTTCAAGAAATGATCAGATTGCAACTGATGTTAGAATGTATATTGTTGATCAATCCCGTTATATAAGGGAACTTCTTGATGCATTGCTCAATACTACTGTTGAGCTTGCAGAAAAAAACATAGATGTTTTAATGCCGGGCTATACTCATCTTCAGGTGGCTCAGCCTGTAAGATTCAGCCATCATATCCTGGCTTATGCCTGGATGTTTATCCGCGACAGGGACCGGCTTGACAGTGCGGTAAAAAGCGCATGCAGGCTCCCCCTTGGATGCGGTGCAATGGCAGGCGTCAATTATCCTAATGACAGAGATTATCTGAAGCAGGAACTTGGCTTCGATGAAATGATATACAATTCAATGGACGCTGTCAGCGACAGGGACTTTGTTCTCGATTTTCTTTATTTTTCGTCAGTATTAGGTATGCATCTTTCCCGGCTGAGTGAAGAGATAATTTTGTGGTCCTCATCGGAATTCGGTTTTATTAAACTTCACGATTCGGTTACAACAGGTTCATCAATTATGCCTCAAAAAAGAAATCCCGATGTTGCTGAACTTATAAGAGGGAAAACAGGAAGGGTTTACGGGAATCTTTTTTCACTCCTTACTATTCTAAAAGGGCTTCCCATGACATATAACAGGGATATGCAGGAGGATAAGGAGCCGCTTTTTGATTCTATTGATACTTCAATTCTTGCCATTGAAGGGATGACAGAAATGCTTTCAACAGTCACTATTAACAAAGAAAGAATGAGTAAAGCCGTATACAGCAATTATTCCACTGCAACTGATTTAGCAGATTACCTGGTAAAAAAAGGTGTGCCCTTCAGGGAATCGCATGAGATATCAGGGAGTATTGTTAAATACTGCGAGGCGGAAGGGGAGGATTTTTTTTCTCTGAGCCTGAATCAGCTTAAAAGTTTTTCTTCAGTTTTCGATCAGGATATCATCAAAGTTCTTGATCCTTCTGAATCAACTGAGAGAAAGCTTTCAAAAGGGAGCACCTCTGCAGCGGAGATAGACAGGCAGATTGCACTGCTTAAAGAGAAGCTATAGCAGGCCTGCATTGAAAGTTTTGTTTAAAATTATTAAGAGTTGTCTGATAATCTCTGCTTTATGCTTTATCCTGATACTTCTTCCTGATCTGTATATCACTGTTTATTCTTCAGTTTATGTTTATAATGATATAGACAGTGTTCCTTATAATAAGTGCGGACTTCTTCTCGGGACAAGCAAGTACAGGCCTGAGGGGGGTGTTAATCCTTACTTTAAACAGAGGCTGGACGCCGCGGTTCAGTTGTATAAAGCCGGTAAAGTTGATTTCATTATTGCAAGCGGAGATAACAGCGAGGTTTACTATAATGAACCAAAGGTAATGATTGCCAGTCTTGTGGAACGGGGTGTACCTTCCGGGAAAATTTTCCCTGATTACGCAGGATTCCGGACTCTGGATTCAGTTGTAAGGGCCCGGGATGTTTTTGGCCAGAATTCAATTACCCTTATTTCGCAGAAGTTTCATAATGAACGCGGTGTTTATATAGGACGCAGGCATGGTATGGATGTTGTCGGATACAATGCCGCTGACAGCTATGAGGCTGGAAGTATTAAGATCCGCATCAGAGAGGTCTTTGCCAGAATGAAGGCTTTCATTGATATTCATATATTAAAGGAAACCCCCAGGTTTCTGGGGGATAAGATAGAGATTAAGTAAGTAGCCTTAAAAAAAAATTCTGAAGGTTAATACCTGGCAGCTCTAATATTTCTGTAATCTGCTGCAGCCTGACTCTTTGTATTGTTTGCATCCGTGAGGATTCCTATTACAATAGGATTATACTTAGGTTCCTCGCCAAAAAATCTTTTATAATCCGCTTTAACATTTCTTTTAAAAGTGAGCCATTTTTTTAAGTCTTTTTCTCCGGAGGCAACAACTACATATCTGCCTTTGTACAGGTTTAATCCGAATCTGGAAAATTCTCTGCTTACAACAGTACCTACTGGTAATGTTGAACTCCATACATATTTAATCCAATTGGCCGGCTGGTATTGCCAGCTTACAAATGGAATATTATTCTTCGGGAAAACTACATAAATAGCAGCAGCCGAATCATTTTTAGACTTTATTCTTTCATTTCCCCCTGAAGGTATAGCATGAATTCTCCAGTCCCATTTTATAAAAGGGTATTGTTGTATATCCCAGCTGATTTTATTATTTCCCATGAGCTTGTATTCGTTTACAAGTTTTCCAAGCTGTATAGATTTTAAAGTTTTTTCTGTTGTTGCCCTTAAAAATTTTGTGCCGTCCTCATTTTTTATTGAATAGATGTTATAAGCATATGAAATATTCTCCCTGCTTTTCCATTCAGAAAAGGGGTGGTTTCTATAAGATGAAAAATCCTCCAGCACCACTGTTCCCGGATCTGCATCGGTATTAAGGTTCATCATAAAAAAAATAATTAAAAGGACTGCTGCTGTATAAGTTAGAGGTTTTATTTTTATCATATAATACTCCGGTAAAAAGTGTTTACACATATGATTAAACATAATTAATTGCTTATGTCTATAATAATTCATTATTGTTTCATAATTTTACTGCATTATTGATTTACTTTTGTAAAAGAATGAAATGGAAGAATGTTTGCAGATGAGACCGGGGAAATAGCGGGTACATTATGTTTAATGATAAGGAAAAATCATCTTTTCTGGGCAGGTTCTTTTTTAAATATAAAACTCAATATTACTATAAAAAGTTCAGGAAAAAATTTGCTTCCATAAAAGGACATCCTGTTGTATGGGGCATATGGAATGTTGTTGTATACGGCCCTAATATCCATCTTGGTAAAAATGTAGTAATAGTAGGGGCGGATGGATGCCAGACAAATCTGACAACAATTTCATTTAACGGACACGAAGGGAATATTATAATCGGGGATAATGTTCTGGTGATGAATGGTGTGCGAATAAGCAGCGCATCAAGGGTTGAGATTGGCGATGACTGTATGCTGGCAAATTTCTGTTATATTACAGATGCTGACTGGCACGATATTTATGATCGTACATCATCGCCCGGCGGTACTGCTCCGGTTATTCTGGAAAAGGGAGTATGGATTGGAGATTCCGCTATAATATGTAAAGGTGTGAGGATTGGAGAAAATTCAGTTGTAGGCGCAGGCTCTGTTGTACGCAGGGATGTCCCGCCAAATGTTGTTGTTATCGGCAATCCTGCGCAGGTTGTTAAGGAGCTTGATCCATCCAGAATTGTTACCATGAGTAGAATATATGAGCAGAAGCAGGAGTAATTTAGTAATTTCTGTTTTAACTAAAATGGTCTTATCGGCTGCCGCATAAGCGACCGGTGAATAAAAAATTTTTTTGAGAATAATAAATAATAAAATACAACCGGAGTTATGTTGTGAAAATCTGTCTGTTGTGCTACAGGGGTAATCCCTATTCTGGGGGGCAGGGGATATACCTGAAATATATTGCTGAGGAGCTTGTGCAGCAGGGGCACGAGGTTCATGCTGTTGTAGGACCTCCATATCCTCATGAAATGAAAGGCGTTATTCTTCATAAAATTCATAATGAAGAGTATTATGTAAAAAAAGGACTTAACTTTCTAAGCAGAGAAAATCCCTTTCGCATTTTTAATCCTATTGACGCATATGAGTATCTGCACAGCAGGCTTGGAGCATTTTCTGAAATAAGTTCCTTCGGTTACAGGGCCTTTTTTCTGCTCAGAAAGCTTCATAAAAAATATAAATTTGATATTATACATGACAATCAGTCCCTGGGATATGGGCTGCTTTTTATGAAGGCTCTGGGAATCCCGGTGGTTGCTACAATTCACCATCCTCTCACAATCGATTTAAGAACAGTGCTGGAAAGATCAGGTTCTTTTATAAAAAAATTCCGCTTTGTCATGTTTTATCCTACCCTGATGCAGAGTATAGTTTCCAAAAGGCTTGATCATATTATTACAGTTTCTGAAGACTCAAAAATAATGAATAAC
>CAYYKZ010000277.1:0-4095 GCA_964468455.1 uncultured Leptospirales bacterium
ATTATATACTGGGATATGTGAAAGTCATACTTCTGAAGCCGGAAGCCTATAATGTCGAGTCCCCCGAAAAGATAGGCCCCGATAAAGACCCTGTATGGGTTCCACCTGCAGAAAATAACAAGTGCAACTGCTATCCACCCGCGTCCTGCTGTAACATTCTCCTGCCAGGATGGGATGTAAACAAGGGAAAGGTATGCTCCGGCAATACCGCAGAGAATTCCTCCAATTATTATATGGAAATATTTGTATAAAGTGACATTTATTCCAGCAGCATCCGCTGCAGCTGTGTTTTCACCCACTGCTCTCAGGTTAAGCCCTGTTCTTGTATTGAATAGATAAATACCGGCAAGTATTGTAAGTACATATCCTGCATAGACAAAGACTCCATGGTTGAAAAATATCTGGCCAATCCAGGGGATATCTCCAAGAAGGGGGACTTTAATATCTGCAAAAAAAAGTTTTATATTTTCAGGAACAACCTCTCCCAGGAGCCCCTTACCCATGAAGCTGGAAAAACCTGCACCAAATATTGTAAGGGTAAGTCCTGCAACAACCTGGTTTGCTCTCAAGGTGACAGTAAGTATTCCGTAAATAAGGGCTCCCATGGCACCTGCTGTCATTGCACCGGCAATTGCCAGCCAGGGATTTCCGGTATGCATGGCTGTTATAAATCCCACAACAGCACCCATGAGCATCATCCCTTCAACCCCAAGGTTAAGATGTCCCGCTTTTTCTGTTATTATTTCTCCAAGTATTGCAAAGAGAAGGGGAGTGCCTGCTACTACTGCTGCTGTAAAAAAAGATATATCCACTGTTATTCCCCCGTCGCAGTTTTGCTTTTATCGTTAAAAAAAGAAATCCTGTAGCGTATAAAAAATTCACTCCCAAGAACAAAGAAGAGTATAAGCCCCTGTAAAATCTGAGCTGCAGACTGCGGTATCTGGTAGGACATCTGTATAAATGTCCCTCCCTGTATCATTGCTGCAAAAAGTATACATACAACTGCAATAACAGGTGCACGTAGTGAGGCAAGCCAGCTGGTTATAATTGCAGTGTAGCCTACGCCCCTTGTTATTTCCACTGAGAGTGTACGGTTAACACCTGAAGCTTCTATCATGCCGCAAAGGCCGCAAATACCGCCGCTTAAAAATATCGTTACTATTATTATCCGCTGTACATTCATTCCTGCGTATCGGCCTGTATTTTCGCTTTCGCCAACTACATTTATCTCGTAACCTCTTTTGGTGTGGTTAATCATTAAGTGCATGGCAATTACAAGTATTATAGCTATGATCCATCCTATATGAAGTCCGAAAAGGTCAGGAAGTACAGCATTGGTGGTAAAGTTGGGTATTTTTGGAAATCCAAGCGCTGCCGGGTCTTTCCATGGCCCGTATTGAAGATAGGTAATTATTTTCAGGGCCACATAATTCATCATCAGAGTAAAAATTGTCTCATTAGTCCTGAATTTTGCCCTGAAATAAGCAGGTATTGCACCCCATATACCGCCGCATATTATACCTCCTGCTGCCATTAGAGGGAGTAGAATAAAAGTATTAAGGTTTGGCAGGTAAAGTGCAAAGCATGTAGCTCCAAAGGCTCCCATCATAATCTGCCCTTCTGCTCCAATGTTCCAGAACCGTAGCCTGAAAGCAAGAGCAATCCCCAGAGATGCGATAATAAGAGGAATGGATTTTCTAAGTGTTTCAACAATCCTGTAGGATGATCCGAATGCCCCGTCAATCATTGATGTATATACTGAAAAGGGGTTGTGACCCAGTACTATTATTAAAAAGGACGCAGATGTAAGGGCCAGTATTATAGCCGCAGTCCGTATTAAGGCAGCTTCTCTTTTGGAGCAGTCTTTGCGTGCTGTCATTTTTATCATTGCTGCCTCTCCTTTTTGCGAAGATCAGGGCTCCCGCCGGTCATCATCAATCCTATCCCTTCACGTGTTGCTGAAGCTCCATCAATTGTACCCACGATTGAACCTTCAAAGAGCACCATTATTCTGTCGCATAAACTTAATAGAATGCTTAAGTCTTCACCTACATATAGTATACCCACACCCTTTTTCTTTTGTCTGTTAAGTTCATCATAAATAAGGTGAGCTGACCCTATGTCAAGTCCCCTGGTAGGGTAGGCAGTTACAAGAAAGTCGGGGTTTGCATCAATTTCCCTTCCAAGAAGAACTTTTTGAATATTTCCTCCTGAAAGCTGATTAACCGGATGGTAAATTCCGGGAGTTTGCACATTAAGCATTTTTATTATATGTTCAGCCCTTTCCCGCGCGGGGTTTCTGTCCAGCAAAAAAGTTTTCTGCAGATAGTAATCCTTTAATATAACATTATCTACTATATCCATGGAGGGTACAAGCCCCATTCCTAAGCGGTCCTCTGGAATAAAACTTATTCTAAGTCCCCTTTCAAATATCTCCCTTGGAGAAAGACCCACAATATCCTCACCTTTGAAGAGAATTTTTCCTTTCCGTATTTTTTCAAGGCCCTGAATGCTCTCACAGAGTTCTTTCTGACCGCTCCCTGCGATTCCGGCTATACCAAGAATTTCACCTGCCCTTACATCAAAGGATACTTCATCCAGTTTTTTTATACCTTCACCATCTATTACAGTTAAACCAACAACCTGAAGCATTGTGCGGTCATGAACAACCGGAGGGCGTTCAATTTCCAGTGTAACCGGACGTCCAACCATCATGTTGGTGAGTTCTCTCGAATCGGTATCAGCTGTTTTTATTGTTCCGGCGATCTGCCCTCCCCGAAGGACAGTAACTCTGTCGCTAATATCCATAACTTCATTAAGCTTGTGTGTAATAATAATTACAGCACAACCTTCTTCTTTCATTTTTCTCAGTATTTCAAAAAGGCGGTCGCTCTCCTGCGGTGTAAGTACAGCTGTGGGTTCATCAAGAATAAGAATATTTGCTCCCCTATAAAGAACTTTTAATATTTCAACAGCCTGTTTTTCTCCAACAGACATGTCGTAAATTTTTTTATCAGGGTCAATTTTAAAGCCGTATTTTTCGGAAATATCAGTAATAGTTTTTTTAAGTTTCTTCTTGTTAAGAAAGAGGCCCTGTTCCTGTCCTATGATAATATTTTCAGTTGCTGTCATTACATCAATAAGCTTAAAGTGCTGGTGAATCATGCCTATGCCTGAATGAATCGAATCAGCAGGGGAGGCAAAACGCAGCTTTTCTCCGTGGACATATATTTCTCCACTATCAGGCGTATAAACACCGGAGAGTATATTCATAAGCGTGCTTTTGCCCGCACCGTTTTCACCCAGCAATGCGTAAATTTCACCATAATTAACACTAAAAGAAATATCGGTGTTTGCCTTTACATCACCAAAAGTTTTTGAGATGTTTACCATTTTTACTGCTTCATTATTTCCGATGACTCTTCCTCTTTTTTAAACAGGATTTTTTGTATCAGGCCGTGCTAATTCCTTAATAGAAAAAATATATTCAGGAATTAATCCTGATGTCAGGTACAGGTTTTTTTTAAATATTAACATTGTAAATAAAAAAACCGGCGGTTTTTAAATAAATTCCGCCGGTTTTTTATGACAAAATCAGTAGTTACCGGTATCATCAGCCGGATCTGATTTATTTATAATTATTCTAGTTTTTTGCTATTTTCCCTACAACACCCTGAACAAACCAGTCCATTGAAAGGAGCTCGCTGTCTGTCATTGTTTTCCCTGCAGGAACTTTTATATTGCCAGCCTGGTCTTTAAGCGGTCCGGCAAAGGGGTGAAATTTTCCTGCTACAATCTGTTTTTTCATTTCATCGACTTTCTTTTCTGCTCCTTCCGGTGCATTTTTAGTAAGAGGAGAAAGGGCAACTATTCCATCTGCCATGCCTCCCCAGTAGCTTTCAGGCTTCCATGTGCCTGCTATAACTTCATTAACCTGTTTTATGTAATATAGTCCCCAGTTCCATACAGGTGCAGTAAGGTGAGCTTTTGGCGCCATTCTTGTCATGTCAGTGTTATAACCAACAGAAAACATGCCTCTTTCTTCAGCTGCCTGCTGAGGCCCTGCTGTATCCTGGTGCTGTGCAATAACATCAC
>CAYYKZ010000278.1:0-4094 GCA_964468455.1 uncultured Leptospirales bacterium
AATTACAAATACGATTAATAAATATGGTAATGACAGGGAACACCTTATGCTTATTTTGAGGGACCTGGAAAACCAGTCAGGGCAGAATGTCCTTGAAGTAGAAACACTTAATGAAGTGGCAGAGCAGATGAATATGCCTAAAAGTGCTGTTGCCGGCTTTATCGGATTCTACACAATGTTCAAAAAAGACCCCAGGGCAAAGTATGTAATAAGGGTATGTAAGTCAGGCCCCTGCCATGTTATGGGTTCAACTACGATTTTTAAAGAAGTACAGAACATTCTTGGAATAGGAATAGGCGAGACTACTTCTGACGGTGTGTTTCATCTTGAACAGTGTGAGTGTCTTGGAGTATGTTCAGTTGCCCCGGCAATGATGGTAAACTATGATATTCACGGTAATCTTGATGGAGCAAAGCTTAAGCAGATATTCGATAATTACAGAAAGAAGGATCCTGTTGCCGGTGAGGAGTGCGGCCCTGAAGTTGAGGGGAAAAAGTGCATAATTGATTCTGCCCAGGAAAAAAGACTTCTTGCTGATATAGGAAAGGTCAATCCTCTTGAAGTTGATTCTTATGTACAGAACGGCGGGTATGAGGCTCTTAAAAAAGCGGTAAAGATGGAACGTGCAGATATAATAGACCAGGTTAAGGATTCAGGCCTACGGGGAAGAGGCGGAGCCGGTTTCCCTGCAGGTATGAAATGGTCCTTTGTTACAAAGGGTGACATGCAGAAGTATGTTGTATGTAACGCTGACGAAGGGGAACCTGGAACATTCAAGGACCGTATTCTTATGGAGGAGAATCCTCAGCTTCTTCTTGAAGGTATGGCAATTTGCGGATATGCAATAGATGCAAGCATCGGTTATATCTATGTGCGTGGTGAATTCAGAAGGTCAATAGAAAGGCTTCAGAAAGCTATTGATCAGGCAAAGGCAAAGGGACTTCTTGGGGAAAAACTTTTTGGTACAGACTTCAGCTTTGACATATTTATCAAAGAGGGGGGTGGAGCCTATGTATGCGGAGAGGAAACATCTCTAATCAATTCCATGGAAGGAAAAAGGGGATATCCCAGATTTAAGCCTCCATTCCCAGGCGGAGCGGGATACATGGAAAAGCCTACAAACGTGAATAATGTTGAAACACTCATGTCTGTACCCCTTATAATTGAAAAGGGTGCTGACTGGTATAAATCTGTCGGTATGTCAGGCTGTTCAGGGACAAAGCTTTATTGTCTCTCCGGTAAAATGAATAAAACAGGACTTGTTGAGCTTCCAATGGGCGCAACCATGCGTGAAATTATTGAAAATCATGGCGGCGGTATGAAGAGCGGCAGCAAATTTAAATTTGCACAGGTTGGCGGAAGTGCAGGCGGTATTCTTGGCGAGGATTTAATGGATCTGCCTCTGGATATTGATCAGCCCATGAAAAAGGGTGTAACCCTTGGTTCCGGCGTTGTTCTTGTAGCTGATCAGAATACATGCGCTGTTGATTTTCTCCTTCAGATTCTCAGCTTTTTTGAGCACGAGTCATGCGGACAGTGCGTGCCCTGCCGTGTCGGTACATCACAGCTTCATGCTCTTGCGAAAAAATTTGCCCAGAGAAAGGCTGATGTTGAGGATATTGACATTATGATTAAGAAATCAGAGTTAATGAAGGTAGCTTCACTCTGTGCTCTTGGCCAGTCACCCGTAATGCCTATAACAACAATTCTGAAGTATTTCAGGGATGAGTTTGTAAAACACTGCGACAGCAGTTATAAGTGTGATGCCTGTGATGAGTCTTTAAAGACTTATTATACTTCAAAAGGGCATTAAAATAAATATTAACTAAATTGACGGTTGAGGCTGCTGTTTGGCACTGATGAATTTCAGGATACTGCCAGGCAGGTCTTAACCGGCAAAATTAGAATTCACCTGCACATTCAATTTGTTAACACAATCCTTTTTATGTTCAAAAAAAGTTTCGAAATAAAACATGTTAATTTTATTTATATTTTAAAAAAACAATATAATTTTTGTTTATAAATATAACAGTTGGTGTTTTTAACATTTTCTTTTTTTATTATTCAGTAGTTTTCTATGGCTTTTTTTCAATGTTTTCATAAAATGTTTAAAATATATCCATTAAATTTAAATTTCACTTGAAATATATTGGTTTAAAAATATTCTTTAATAGAAATTGTATAATTTATTTACAAGGGTTGTGCAGTTTTAAATATAATTCTGGTGTTATTTAAATGATTACTCCACACATTTCTTTCCCATGGAAAACATTTATTTTCCGGTTTGTTGTGCCTACATTTTTGACAATTGTCCTTTTTATTTCTGCTTTTTTCTTCGTTATTATACCCTACGTTAGAGAAAGCGGTATGGACAGGAAAAGGGAGATGATCAGGGAACTGACAACATCAGCATGGAATATACTTGCGAAATTAAATAACGATGAAGAAAAAGGTATTTTAACAAGAAAAGAGGCCCAGTCTCTTGCAATTGAACAGATAAAAAATCTCCACTATGGTCAGGAACTAAAAGATTATTTCTGGCTTAATGACATGACTCCCAGAATGATAATACATCCCTATAGAACCGATTTAAACGGAAAGGATTTAAGCAACTATACTGACCCTGACGGGAAAAAGGTTTTTCTCGAGATGGTTCATGTAGTGCGGGATAAGGGTGAGGGATTTGTTCATTATAAATGGCAGGCCAATGATAACCCCGATGTTATTGTCCCTAAAATTTCCTACATAAAAGGATTTAAGCCCTGGGGCTGGATAATCGGTACAGGAGTTTATATCGATGATGTAAAAGCAGAAATAGATGTTGTTGTCCAGAATATAATAGCAGTTTCAATAGTAATCTGCATGGTAAATATAATTCTTTTTGTATATATTACCAGGGGCAGCTATCTTACCCATAAAAAGCAGAGAGCAGCAGAACTTGAATTAAAAAAAACGAAATCATCACTCGCCTTGTCCGAGAAAATGGCATCCCTGGGCCGTCTTTCAGCAATGGTTGCTCATGAAATCAATAATCCTCTTTCCGGAATATTATCCTATTCCCGTTTATCAATGAAATACCTGGATAAAAGTGAAGTTGATAGCGAATCGGTTAAGTCTGTTCTGGGGAATCTTTCCATAATATCGAGTGAAACAAAGCGTTGCGGTGAAATTGTGAAGAATCTTCTTCAATTTGCAAAGCAGTCAATCGGAGATATTCAGCAGGTTCGTCTTAATGAAATTGTAACACTTAGTACAAAGGTTATTGACCATACTGCCCGAATGAAGGACATTGAGCTTATAGCTGAATTTGATAGTGGTGATGACGCAGTCATGTGTGATCCTGGAGCAATTCAGCAGATTCTTGTTTCTCTGATTGTAAATTCTATTGAATCATCTTCCCAGGGCAGAAAAATATGGGTTAAAACCGATTATAAAAGCAGCGAAACTGTAACAATAAGGGTAATTGACCAGGGGCACGGAATTCACGAAAAGGATCTCCCCTTTATTTTTGATCCGTTTTTCTCTACTAAGGATTCAAACAGCAGTCTGGGTTTAGGGCTCTCAGCTGTTTATGGAATTGTTCAGAATCATGGGGGAGTAATTAACGTTGAATCAAAAGTCGGGGTTGGTACGGAATTTATCATTACCCTCCCCAGAGTCTGTGAGTGTAATAGCGAAGAAACTGACGAATTGTAAAGGAGTAATAATTAATGAAACCATCGGATATATCCATACTTATTGTTGATGACGAAGCATCTATTCGGGATGCCCTGAGAAAGTGGTTTGAGCTGGATGGATACAGAGTGGACTCTGCTGAAGATGCAAATACCGCTCTGGTAAAGCTCCAGGAGGGCCCCTGGGACATTATAATGCTGGACATTAAAATGCCTGGGATTGACGGACTGGAACTCCAGAGAAGAATAAAAAAAATTGATCCCACGATAATAACAATAATTATTACTGCTTTTGCATCTGTTGATACAAGTATACAGGCTTTGAAAGAGGGAGCTTTTGATTATATTGTAAAACCGGTTGATCCTGATGATATGAGCCATCTTGTTAGAAATGCTGTTGAACAGCGCAGGCTTCATTAT
>CAYYKZ010000279.1:0-4093 GCA_964468455.1 uncultured Leptospirales bacterium
AAGGATAAAAGAACAGAATTTCAGGCCATGTGGCCTTTACTGTCTGTCGTCCGGGTATAACTCCATTGTCATCTTCTATATCATATCCCAGCTTTACCTCCTTTAGCCGTATGTCCGGTATAAGAAGTTCAATTATTGCAATGCAGATTATGAAAAGAAAGTATATTGCAAGCATTACAGAGAGTGCCTTAACTGAAGGAGTTTTTAGCATATTCAGAAGCCATTGATTAATATGCTCAAAAATAAAATAATCTATCAGGTCAACCAAAACAGGGAAAAGCATAACAGACAGATCCCATACATTCTTAAACTTAAAATGTTTTAAAGGATTCATCGAAATCACTCCATCACTCAATTAAAGTTAGCTATATTTTAATTTAATTAGTTTCTGCATTTTTATCCAAATATAAATTAATGAATAAACAATGAATTATCTTTAAAAATACAGAGATAATCCTGCTCCAGCCATTGTTAGCACTGAATTATTAGCATTTCCAACTCTGGAATAAGATGAACCATTCCAGTCTATTTCATCCTGTCCGGTTGATACCATTCTGCTGTAATAGGCATATATTCCCCACCAGATGCGGTCATTTATTCTGAATCTGTTTTCAATTTTCAGGTCAATCCCGGCTGTTTTAAATATTGAATTCTGTTCAAGTTTCCAGTCGTATTCGGGAGCTCCGTAACCCCAGTAGTACTGTTTGCTGTCATGAATTACCGGCAGTGCTAATTTAAAGTCAAAAGTAAAAACTGAGGATTCAGATGTGTGGTGAACAGCCTGTGATCCTAAATGGAATCCCTTGTAGGTAATTTTTGTATGCTGAGTATTCTCATCATCATAATAGACCCAGTGATCCGGAGTTTCTCCCGGGATTACAGCTACCTGGAGAACACCCTTTGGTTTTATTTCATATTTACGGATAAAAATACCTGCTGTAGCTATGAAATCGGTATTTCCGGTTGAGAAATAATTATACCCTGCATTAATTTCAACCTTATAGCCGTTTCCTTTCATTTTTCGTGTAGTACTGTAAATTCCAATGTTTGAACCGTAAAGATTGTTCAGGTCATCATCAGTCATTTCTCCTCCGGAAAGGATATAATTCTCAAAAAGAATACCTGTGGTTATTTTATCTGTAACAGTATACTTAAACGCTGCATGCTGCTGGAAATTAGAGGAATCCCTCCATCTTAGCAGAGAATTAGCTGCAGTATCAACATAGTAGTTGAGAACTCCATAGCCGATACCTGTTTCTATTTCATATTTTTTTTGGGGAATTTTCTTCTGTTTATTTTCTTCTGAATAAAGGGTTAATGGGAGGGTGATAATAAGAAGAATACTGATCAGATTGTAAAATGTATCAGCAGGCTTAGTTCTTTTTTTTAGATTAAAAGGTGATTTCATGGGAGTCCTCGATAAATGTTAATTTTTATAATTATATTTATAAATTGTCTTTGAATTTGTTCAAATAATAAATTTTAATAACCAGCATCACTACTCTAATTCCTTAACTTTTAATTAAAATATCTTGATTTTTTAATTAAACCGGCCTGATACTAACATAAATAAAGGGGATTGTTGCCGGTTTATGAGAAATTCATTTTTTTTAACTCTTTTTATACTTCTGCAGCTGTCAATTTTTGTGCATGTTTTTTTTATAGCATCTTATGTTAAAAGCAAAAGTACAGCCTCATTCCGCGGATTTCTGGCAACAACATTTACTAATTTTACAATTACAGCAATAATGGTTATAATGCTGATGCAGACGCCTCAGATTATTTATAAATTCAAATTGGAGTTTATTCTTATTATTGAAGCAGGTCTTGTTTTTGTACTTCTGCTTCTGGTTAAAATAAGAGTTACTATAAGAATAATTATCCGGTCAAGGAACCCGGAATTTTATGATATAAATTTTTTCGGGAAAAAAGTTTATAAAACAAAAATAATTTCAAAGGGTGAAGTGGCCGCATATATTCTTACAATGCCTGTTACACTTTTTGCGGGCGCGTATTTTTTTGTGAAACTATTAATGTATTAATTACATCCTCAGGTCATCATCTGATTTTTTAAAATATTTTATAAGTTGTACACGGTTCCCTTTTTTGTTAAAAATGACCTGGTCAAATGTATTTTTTGTCATTGTTAACCCTCTTCCGTGGGAAAGGAACATGTTTTCATCTGAAATAATATCTTTATTGAAAAATTCTTCATGGTCAAATCCTGGGCCTTCATCTGTGACTGTATATATGACTCTGTCACTGTTTACAGAATAATCAATGTATACTTTTCTTCTGATAAATTCAGGATGCATCTGTCTGGATCTTACTATTTCAAAATAGCTGTCTTCCATCATTGCGCTGGATTTGTCTCCAAAGCTGATTTCAAGATTTCCATGTTCAATAGCATTAATTATTATTTCCCTGAGAGAAATACGTATCATTTTCAGGTCAGATGAATCGAGGTATTTTTTAAGGTTACGGGTAATTCGGTGTGTTATTTCTTCAGCAGTAGTAAGATAATTTCCGATTGCAAATTTCTGATTTTCTTCTATAAAATATTTCAGCAGACTGTCTTCAATAATATTGGAGGCCTTACCGAGAATTTCATTTTTACCTTCAATATTTATATATTCAAGGCTAAGCAGCATTTCTCTGGGTTCGGTATTTATTGATGATTTAAACTGGGTCCGGAACTGTACCGGTTTTCTTTGGCGCTTGAACTCTTCCAGTTTTTCCAGCATCAGGCGTTTGGTAACATACTGTTCATTCTGATCACTGTATAGAATATCCAGAAAGCTTTTTCCTGAAATTGTTTCCGGGTTTATTTTAAGTTCATTGGATATTGCCCTGTTTGCGGATATGAAATTCCAGTTGTCATCCAGGGAAAATATTATATCTTTTGTGCCTTCAACTAATAGTTTATATTTTTCTTCTGAAACACTCAGCAGTTTATGAGCCTGTTCAATTTCATAATTTGATTTATTCAGGTTGTCAACTATCTCCATCTGCTGATCTATAACTTTCTGCTGTGCTTCATCTTTTTCCATTTTCATTATATTTATTCTGTCAGCCAGAGCAAGAGCCAGCAGAACCATTTCAAATGCAGAGCCTATCTGCAGTCCGTGTTCTGTAAGAACATTATGCTGAATAAGGCCCATTATCCGAAGTGTTGATAGGATAACCCCTATAAAAAATGTAGACCAGGCAATGAGATAAAAACGGGCCGCCCTGTTTCCTCTTATAAGGCAAAGTATTGCTGTTGGGATAGCAATAAGGATCATGGATAGGGGGAGAAGCTGGCCAGCAAGTATAGTAAGGGAGTAATCCACTGTAAGCGAGCTAATTATAAGTATAGCACTTAAAGCCATTAAGGCTTTGAGAAGCTTATCCATTACAGGCGCATAAACAGGTGTTTCCAGAAATTTAACAGAAAAGCCGGCACCTAAAAGAGCGCTCCACCCTATGAAAAATGGATTAGCATGTATGGCCCACCATGGTGATGATGGCCATAGAAACTGGTATGCCAGCCCGTTCATTGCCAGCTGGAACATGCCGAAGGCTGCAATATATAATATATAGTACAGGTAATTGTTGTCTCTGGTTGAAATGTAAATAAAGAGGTTATAAAGTATCATTATAATAATTATGCCGTAGTAAATTCCAAATGCAAATAGTTCCCGCTGTGTTTTACAGTTGAAAGAAGAAGGTTCCCATACTGTGAGAGGGAAGATCATACCGTCATCCGTCTTTATACGGAGATAGTAATTTTTTTCTGCATGTGGAGCCAGTTCTGATGAAAATACAAAATTTCTATGTTTGAATAACCTTTGACTGAAGGGTATTTCTCTTCCTGTTAATTCTTTCCCGGCCATAAGTGGAGAAACACCTTTTTCTGATGTAAAACTGTAAATTTCAACATTATCAAGAAGAGGAAAGCCTATTTCTATTAATCTGTTTACTATTCTGTAGCTGCTGTTTTTAAGGGTAAATTTGACCCAGTAAGCTGATTTTGTAAAACCGAAGTTGGGTATATTCCCTGGAGAGGCAGTAAATTCTGCATCATGCTTTCCTGAAATAATATCATCTATTG
>CAYYKZ010000280.1:0-4083 GCA_964468455.1 uncultured Leptospirales bacterium
TACTGAACATATTTTTATCATTTTTTTTATTGAAATATTTTATTCAAGAATAAAACCAATCTGGCCGAAAATAAATTTATGAATATCTCTACTGGCATATCAGAAATAAGAAACGCTTCCCTATCCGGAACACAACAGATAAAAAATAAAACTTTTATCTGGCCGGCCTATACAAACGGTAAAGTTGAAAAAATAAAAAATGTCCAGCCACGTTCATCCGAACCAATATATTATAAATCATCACCTGCAGAGCAGGACAGGATTTTTGAAAAAATGCAGAAAAACCAGAGCGAATATAACGCTTCAGGGAAAATCAGCAGAGCAGCTGCAGATATCCGGCCCGGCTCACTCTTTAATGCAATTGCATAGATGTACATACAGATAGACAACCTAAAGTTAGCTCCTGATCTTAGTGAAGATGTAATTCCCTCCATCCTCCTTAAAAAATACAAAATAACAGTAACTGACTTCAGAATATTAAAAAAATCATTAGATGCAAGAGATAAGAATAATATCTGCTACACCCTGCGAATTCTTATTCAGGTAGAGACTGAAAAAGGTCTTGAACTGATCAAAAACGACCATATCTCCGAATATATAAAATCTGCTCCGGCTCCTCTTAAAAAATGCAGTTCTAACGAAAAAATAGTAATAATCGGTGCAGGACCGGCCGGACTCTTCTCCGCTTTAAGATTAATAGAGGCAGGACTTAAAGTCATTATTCTTGAAAGAGGGAAGGAAATTAATGACAGAATAAAGGATATCAGAAATCTTGAAAAGAACGGATTTCTAGATACGGAAAGCAATGTTCTATTCGGTGAAGGGGGAGCCGGAACCTATTCAGACGGTAAGCTCACCACAAGAACCAACAGGCCGGAGATATCCTGGTTTTACCAGAAGCTTATCTTCCATGGGGCAGATCCGGCAATTGAATATTTTTCCAAACCTCATATTGGAACAGACAAACTGCAGATAATACTTAAAAATATCCGCACCCATATACTCAGCACCGGTTCTGAAATCTACTTCAATAATAAGGTAAACGACTTTAAGATAGATGAGAACAGGATAACCAGTGTTATTACCTCAACAGGCAAAGAGTTTCATTCACCATACTATATTCTCGCTACAGGGCATTCAGCAAGAGATACTTATGAGATGCTTTTAAGTAAAAAAATCCATTTAGAAAAAAAGGGCTTTGCAATAGGTACACGTATTGAACATCCGGCTGAATATATAAAAAAAATTCAGTTTGGCAGAAGCAGATACTACAACCATCTTCCGCCAGCTGAATACTCCCTGTCATGGAATAATAAGCAGACTGGACGGGGTGTTTACTCATTCTGCATGTGCCCCGGGGGATATGTAATAAACTCATCCTCTGAAGAGGGGATGCTATGCACAAACGGTATGAGCATGTCTGAAAGGGCCGGGAAATTTTCTAATGCTGCTCTGGTCGTAACAGTGAAGCCTGATGACACAGGCCCAAACCCTCTTGCGGGACTTGAACTTCAGCGCAGCATTGAACAGAAAGCATTTTCTGCCGGCGGCGGGTTATTTAAAGCCCCTGCTCAGACTATAGAATCATTTCTACACAGCAGAAAATCAGAAATAGACCGGGAAGTTTCATATAAAAACGGAATCACCTCCTCGAAACTTGAAGATTTCCTCCCTCCGTGGATATCTGAAGAAATAAAAAAGGCACTCCCCTATTTCAATAATGCAATGAAAGGATTCAGCAGCAATGAGGGTATTTTTATTGGAGCTGAAACAAGAACATCATCCCCGGTACGGATTACAAGAGATAAAAGCTTCCAGTCAGTGAATACTCCAGGACTATTTGCCGCAGGAGAAGGAGCAGGTTATGCCGGAGGAATTGTAAGTTCAGCTATTGACGGCATGCGCTGTGCAGATGTAATCATTGAATTAATGACTTGAAAAAAAACAGGCAGGAAATCAGATTACCCGGAATTTTAATGCTGCAGTGAAATATTAAGACGATTAATTTATAGAAAATCAAACTATAAAATTCCCTACAGCTTAAGAATTATCGGGTGCTGGAAACTCTTCTATCGCTCTATTATACAACATCCGGTATAATTTCATTTAAAGTAGTGAATTATGAACAGAAAAAGTTCAGATATAAGTACTAATTTAAAGATTTTATTTGAATAAGATATTGATTAATAAGGCTGCATATGGAGAATATGCCAATTGTGAAATCTAATGAAACATATATCAATTCAAATTGTCACAGAATTATCCCCTAAATTAAATGAGAAAGGAGTTTCTTTACAATGTTAAAGAGATTTATTATATTAGCAGTTATTCTTTTTAGTTCCAGTCTGGTTTTCAGCAATGAAATTAAAAAAGAAGAAGATTCTTCAGGCCGGATAGTTAAAATCAGCCATTATATGAATAACCAGCTCATAGAAACTGAAGAATATCATTATAAAGATGAATCTGACAGACCTGACAGAATTATTTATAAACAGAGACAGGGTGTAGGCTTTACCCCGTATAAAGAGCTTAAATATGAATATGCCGCTGATAAAACAGCATCTATTGAATTTATCACTTTTAATGATGACCGGAGGATTGAAGAGGGAAAAATAACCTTCACCTACAAAGAGGGAAAACTTATCTTTACAAGATATTTTATTCATCTTAAACCCTCTGGAAAGCTTTTCATGTTTGCTCTTCAACAACATCTATACTCGGAAAATAATCTGACAACAAGAAGATTTGTACAGTTCGAAATTAACCCTGATACTCTTAAGCCCATGCAGAGCAGTCAGCACGTTTTTTTCTACAAGGATAGTGTGCCTGAATCAATGAAAGCATGGATCCTTGAAGAAAGCAGCCAGAAAATTATTGAAAACACAGAAAAAGATGTTAATATTATTGAAAAAATCATAGAAGATATTGAAAAAAAATGCATATACCGGTCTAGTGGCAATACATTTAATAGAATATAGGAGAGTAAAAAATGGGAACACTTTTAGAAGCAACCGAATCAAACTTTAACTCTGAAGTTCTGGGCAGCAGCGGGAAAGTTCTAGTAGATTTCTGGGCTCCATGGTGCGGACCCTGCAGAATGCAGACACCAATTCTTGAGAAACTCACCGCTTCTCCGGAAATTACAGCCAAAATTTTCAAACTCAACACAGATGAAAATCCATCTATTGCTCAAAAATATGGAATTGTTTCCATACCAACACTAATTCTTTTTGAAAACGGCCAGGAAATAGACAGATTCGTGGGAGTTCAGCCGGAAAATGCTTTAAAGAGCAAACTCAGCTGATGAAAGCCCTGGTGCAGAGAGTTGATAAAGCTTCGGTCCATGTTGATGATGTAGAAATCTCATCCATAGGAAAGGGGCTTTTAATACTCCTGGGCTTTCACAAAAATGATAACCAGTCTGATGCGGAGTATATAATAAAAAAAATACTGGGTTTAAGAATTTTCGATGACGCAGATGGTGTCATGAACCTGTCAGTTATGGATACAGACGGAGAAGTACTTATTGTTTCACAATTCACACTTTATGGTGATGTAAAAAAGGGTAAAAGGCCTTCATACTCCGAAGCTATGAAGCCGGATATGGCAGAACCATTCTACCAGGACTTTCTTAATAAATTTGAAATTTCATTCGGGAAAAAAATAAAAAGCGGTCGCTTTGGCGCATATATGGATGTCTCTCTTATAAACAGCGGTCCTATAACAATCATGATTGAAAGTCCGGTAAAATCATCTTAAAATATCGTCTATAATCGTAACCCCATTGTTTTCAATAAGAATAAGATCAAAGCGTATAGTGTAATCCTTTGAATCGTATATACTGTTCTTAACAAGGTAAAAACCGGCAGCCCTTCTCAATGCTTTTTTCTTTTTTTCAGTTATAGAATATATACCGCCCCCATATTTTTCATTACTCCTGCTTTTCACCTCTGCAAAAACAAGTAGATTATTTTTAAGGGCAATAATATCTATTTCTCCGTAACGTCCGGCGTAAAAATTAGTTTCAAGAATCTTAAAACCCTGGTCTTCAAGGAAGATGCAGGCCCTGGCCTCTCCGGCTTT
>CAYYKZ010000281.1:0-4065 GCA_964468455.1 uncultured Leptospirales bacterium
ATCAAGGGTTAAAACATTGGAAAGTATATCCTTAAGAGCGCCATATTTTTTAAGGATCCTGGTGATAAGGGGTATTTCCAGCCCTACAAGGGTGCCTATCACAATAAGAAGAAAAAGGTGAAGAAGATAAAATGAAGATGAAAATGAAAAAAGATAATTAAGAACAATTACCGAAAGCCCGCCAACAAGGCCGAGTATCACCTCAATAGCAATAAATACCTTTACCAGGTTTTTTGTAATAAACCTTGAAAGATATGACCCCAGCCCCATTGAACTTAAAAATACACCTATAGTTATAGAGTACTGCTGCACAGGATTGCCGAATAGATATGTGGCAAGTGAAGCTAAAACAAGCTCATAAATTATTCCGCAAAGAGAAAGTACAAAAACAGAGAATAATAATATTCTCTGTTCGCTTTTATTCAGGTTGTCCTTCACCGGTTATTTCTGTATTTCTGTCTGTTCTGTAACAGTTTTTTTGGAATAGGAGTTCCCGGATGGAGACATTATTACTGATCCTACTATAATTGAAATTCCAATTATTACAGCACCTATAATAATACCCAGGGAAACATTCTGGTCATCCTCGATCTCTTTTTTTACAGAAAATGGTGTAAACAGATTAATTAGAAGGAACCCCAGTCCCATTAGCACTATCCCCAGAAGTGAGTAAATAACTGTATCCATTATTCCGTAAAGAAGTCCTGTAAATTCCATATTCTATAGCCTCCATTTTATATTTTCAAAAAATATTTTTTTAACGATTTCTACTTACCGCTCCTGAAACTGCCTGAGCCCCTTGATACAGGAATATAGTAACCGCTTCCTGATCGTATTGACTTTCTCTCTTCCCTTACTTTCGAAACATAATCAGATCCTGCCTTATTATAGCCTATATGATTTGAAGTAAGTGAAAAAGCTCCGGCAATGAGTAATATGGTTACTATTAATGGCCTGAACATAAATTATCTCCTAATCCCCGGTAAACTGAAATGGGAGTTCATTATACATTATAGATTTAAAAAAGTTCACAATAAAAAGCAGAGCCATAATAACAGCTGCAATAACAAAATACCTGTAACCAATAGTTCTTTCCAGTTCTACAATCACAGATACGGGGTCACGCTTTTTATTATTATAAAGTTCAAGGTAAAAATAGTATTTCCCTGGAGATTCCAGAACAAAATCTCCTGTTACAGTAATTTCCGCCTCGTGCCAGTACCCGTCGGAATCGCGCCCTTCTTCATCCCAGAAATCTCCTGATAGAGTATAAACCTCTGCCGGCTCGGCAAGAACATCAATTTCATCA
This sequence comes from uncultured Leptospirales bacterium, assembly GCA_964468455.1. Lineage (GTDB taxonomy): Bacteria > Spirochaetota > UBA4802 > UBA4802 > UBA5550 > JBBAGC01. The sequence continues at coordinate 1,310 of CAYYKZ010000281.1, forward strand.
AACAATTCATTCAGAACTTCAGTATTCTTTGTTCTTCCGCCAGTAAGTTCATCAAGCCCTGCTTCAGGAACAAGCATAAGCCGGAATGACTGCCACTCAATATTAAACTGCTGAACAGATTCATCAACAGAAACCCGGGCTCTGTAAAGCGAATCACCCTTTTCAATATTAAACGGGCCAAAAATAACGCTGCTCTGATAGAGAGAACCTTCCTCATCTGTAATCGGGATATTCCTGCTGAGGACTTTACGGGTATTTTCTATCCCTCCAACAGGCTCGGAAAAGGAACATCCGTAAATAATTGCTCCAAGGGATATGAGAATCCCCAGAAGATAGACCCTTTTTTTTGCTGCAAATACTTTTCTTTTAGCAACCGTATTTTTATGGGCCTGGCGGTATTCGTCTATATCAAATGCTTCTATAAGTTCACCATAGGTAACACGCTCACCCCTGGTAACTGTTACTTCATTCTCGGAGTGTTCTATGGAATAGTAATTACCATCTTTTTTAAAGTCATAGCATACCGATGATTCTCCAATCTCTGCTTTCCAGGGGAGTTCTCCCTCAGTATAAACCACCCGGGAGACATAGGCTTCATCCTTATCTATTTTTTTCCCTTCAAAAGAAATTGAGCTTCTGCCTGAATCAAGATCTATTGATTCAGGATTATACTCAGTATAAATTAAAATAGTTCCGTTTTCTTCAGAAAAATAATGATAGCTCCCTTCACTGCATACCGCTACCCATTCATTCCAGGTGCTTTTTTCATATTCATCCTCCTCCTGGTAACGGATCCTGCCTATAATTTCATATTCCTTTCCGCGGAAAGTACCCTTTAGGCCCAGTTTAAGAAGAGACACATCCTTATCAGAATTGAAAAAATCTGAGAAGATGGTGTAATATTCTGCTGTATAGCGGTCATATTCCTTCCCGCACTGAATACAGGTGGCAACAGGAACGCTTACATCCTCATCATCCTCGTCATCTTTTTCCAGTTTTGTACCTTTTACAATATGGCCGCCGCATGCGGTACACTTAAAGGCTTTCACTATATCTTCATTGTCTATACTCATTATATCCTCGTACAAAAGGAACTAACTTACTACAATATCTCTTTTCAGCAGGGGACGTCCGGAAAAAACCTCCATCTCACTTTCACTGATCTCTATAGCAACTTTTTTCCCTTCAGAAACAGCATCAAAATAGATGATTTCATTCCCTGGTTCAACATAAAAGAAAAGTTCACCCTCTGCTCCTTCAACAACAGCTTTACCCTTCTCTTTTATCATTACCTTTTTATCACCAACCATTATGTTCTGACCGGCCTTCACCTGGCCAACATCAGGAATTTCAACTGCTTCATATAGATCATTATAAAGCGTATAAACCCCCTCATCGTCAGTAAGCCAGGCCTTGTCACCATCCATGTCAATAAACCATTCATCAAAATAACCTGAACCGTAATTATAACGGATTCGGCCCATTGCTGTAAAGGGTGTTCCAAGAATTGTTCCTGTGATACCGGGTTTAAGCAGAGATTCAAAATCCGCCAGTTTTGCAAATTTCCCGATAATGTCTAATCCGCCATCCTTTATCCTGTGATGGGTGCCGCAGTATTCACATACAAAAACCTTACTGAACCTGTTTTTTATCTCAACTGCTGCACCGCATGATGAACAATTTATAGAAGACATTCAGTTCCCCCTACTGCTGCGTTCCGCATTCAGGACAGAATTTGGCACCCGCCTTAAGAGGTGCGTTGCAGTTTTTACAGTTAACCTGCTGCAGATTAGCACCGCATGATGGACAGAATTTCGAGTCTGCTTTAATCTGCTCATTACAGGCAGGACATGCGATTTTAGCTATTGTCATGGGCCCGCCGCAGGAGGAGCAGAATTTTGCGTTTTGCGGATTTGCTGCATTACACTTGGGACACTGGATACCCTGTGCAGATCCCTGGCCTGTAGTGTTCCCCATTACATTACCCATCATGGATCCCATCTGCTGCCCTACTCCAAGGCCCATACCTGCGCCAACCATTCCGCCTGCCATACCTTCATTGGAAGCAGCCTTTTCCATTGTATCAAATGTACGCTTTGTTTTATAATCTTCACCCATAATATTCATTTCAGCTTTATCAGCAAGGGCCTTTTTGAGTCTCTGTACATTTTCATCATCATCCGGTATATTAATTGACTCTACAGCAAGTCTGATAAGTTCAATTCCGTAACTTGAAAAATCTCCTGTAAGCTTGACCTTGCAGGCTGCTCCTATTTCATCATAATAGGCGGGGAGTTTAAGAATTGTTATATCCTGCTTTATCATAAATTCAGCTACAAGATCCTGAATACCGGGAATAATGAGCTGATCCCTTAAAGCTGTGCCGATAGCATCTGTAGTAAATGCCTGCCAGGTACCTATGGCAGTAATAAGAAAAGACCTTATTTCAGTAAGCCTTATAGAATAGGACCCGAATGCCCTTATGGGAACCGGAATATGATATATGGGGTCAAGAAGCTGCATCGGCTGCTTTGTACCCCACTTAAGGTTTGGAATTTCAGTTTTGTTTATGTAATAAACTTCAGCAGGGAAAGGGGTTTTCCCTCCAAAAGGAAGATTGATAAGCTTCTCAAGAATAGGAACATTCCCGGTTGTTAAAGTATGCCTGCCCGGTCCGAATGAATCAAGAGCCTGGCCGTTTTTAAAAAAAATCGCTTCCTGCCCCTCCTTTACTATAAGCTGAGAACCGAGAGCTA
>CAYYKZ010000282.1:0-4041 GCA_964468455.1 uncultured Leptospirales bacterium
CCAGTATAACCATTGCCATTTTCATGGCCAGTCCCATTTTTCTCATTGATGAATCTACAGCCACCTGCCATATAAAGAGGGTATCCTTTTTTTTAGGATGAATATAAGCTGAAATTAAACCTTTTATTGTATTCTCATGCTGAACAACAACAGATGTTTCATTAAAATGCTCACATATAAGAAGGTAGCAGTAAAGAGAATTAAGGTCCAGCGGTTTTGAGTTTTTAACCAGATTATGAATATCTGCGCCGTCAGCAAGGCAGGGAGTTCGAAGCTGCAGATGATCAGGCCTGTTATTGGTTTCTGTAATTGTCATGATTATTTACCTCAATATTAGCCGTATAATACTGATTTAACGGAATTATTTCTGTTGTGAATTGTTGAGTTTATTTAAGGAAAAGATTTTTGTGATCATTTTTTTATTTCACACCTGGAATTGGATAATTCCCCAGTTCTGGCTATTGAACTGAATAAAAGTTATAAGGTTTAAAAAGGTTAGTCAATAGGGATAAAGTACTATGATTGTAGTATAATTATTCTATTGTTCCAGGCTGAGGGACTACTTGTGCAGCAGAATTTGTTTTTTTAGAGTATTTATTTAATTATTCCGGTAATTTGTGCAGAAAATTTAAGAATTTTAGATTTTATTTAAGTGTCAGTTGTCCTTTGTCTTGAATTGTATTATTATAAAAGAGCAAAGATTGACTATCAGATTTTTAAGGAGAAAAGAAATGAAAAATATTTTATTTATTTTAATATTATCATCTGTTTTTACTGCTTCTGCATGCAGTAAGGGTGGAGAGGCAATTCCGCTTGAGTGGAAATCGGGTAATACGGAATTTTCAGGAATTTATATGGAGGGTAAAAAAGGTATGCCCGGTGTTGTGATTTTTCATCAGTGGATGGGGTTAAGCAGCCATGAAAAGGGAATTGCCATGGAGCTTAACAGGCTGGGATATTCTGTGCTTGCTGCTGACTTATATGGTAAGGGGAATATGCCTGCTGACAGGGCAGGTGCAGCGGAAATAGCGGGCAGCTTTTATAAAAACAGAGAGAAGCTTCGAAATAATGGAGCAGAAGCTGTAAAAGGCTTCATTGATAAATCTCAAATCAGCGCAGATAAAGTTTTTGTAATAGGCTACTGTTTCGGCGGTACAGCTGTACTGGAACTTGCGCGCACAGGAGCGCCCTATGCGGGGTTTGTATCTCTGCATGGTGGACTGGCAAATCCCAATCCCGCTGATGATGCGAAAATAAAAGGAAGAATACTGGTGCTTCATGGTGCAGAGGATAAGGTTGTTCCTATGAGTGATGTAACTTCTTTAATTGAGAATATGCGTAAATACAGCCTGGATTTCTCTGTTCATATTTTTTCAGGTGCAGTTCACGGGTTTACACATAAGCATGACGCGGAAAGATATAATCAGCAGGCAGATGAGGCATCATGGAAAATAATGACAGATTTTTTTGAAGCGGATTAAGAGAATTATGCTTTAAATATTTTCCGGATAATAATTACTTAATTGAAATAAGGTATATCCGGAGTTTAGTCTGATTTGCAGTTCAGACTAAACTCTTTTCCGGTTTTATTTAGACTTGGTATGTTCAATAATCGAAACGAGTATGCCTACATCACTCCCGTTTTGGACCTGCAGATCCTCCACAATTACCTTAACAAGGTCATTATTCTCCACTGGCTGTTCAAAGCTTTTTTTCTGACAGTCAATAATGAATTCTCCGGTTTTGGTTTTAATTGTTACGTATGCACCCTCTTCATCATTATAAACATCTGTTACAGTTCCTTCAACAATCTTCTGATTATCTGACAGCTTCACAGCCTCTTTTTCTTTTCCGCAACCGGTAAATGCAAAGAGAAGGAGAAGAGCAGATATAAAAAAAATACTTTTTGTTAATAGTGATTTTTTCATAGATCCTCCTGGATTCTGATTGTTAAGTCTCTAATTTCCAGAAAGAGCATAAGGAAATACTCAGGTATATTCAAGTTTTTTATTAATGATTTCAGGATTAAAGGTGTAACATGAGAAGAGCCTGGCTGGGTAGTGGTTTAATATCCTAAAAATTAATTGACTTTCACCGCAAGCTTATAAATATTCTAATTCTTCATAATGATATAATGATCTATCCGGAGTTTAAAATGAGAAATCTGGTTATAATTTTTCTGTCAATAGCTTTAACTTCATGCTCATCGGTTTCCTATAAACCACTGTCTCATCAGGATCGTCTCCTTGTGGCAGTAGGTGAGGTGGAAAACAGGACCGGGAATGTCATGTTTAATTCGGCTGTTGCTGAGAGTGCCAGTAATTATATACATAGCCTTCATACCACACAGTGTTTCAGGGTTATAGAACGTCACAGGATCAATGAGCTTTTAAAAGAGCACAGCCTTTCCATGACAGGTCTTGTTGACGAGAGCCAGGGGAGGCGTATAGGTAAAATTCTTGGTGTTGATGCTATACTTTATTTAACGCTTTCATCAGCAAAGTATAATAAAGATGAGCAGAAGGCCGGGAGTGCGGTTTCTGTTGAGGAAAAATTAGCCATTACTGTTGACGCGCGTCTTGTTTCTGTGGAGACAGGTGAAATCCTGGCGTCAGCGGTTTTTGCAACAGTTGAAGAGGCGAAAGTGCAGAATATAGGCACAGGGCTTTCCAGAGGTGAGGCGATGGATCAGAGTAAAACAGTCCGAGAAGTTGTAACTGTTAAAGCTCCAGAACATATTGCAGGGCATATTGCTTCGCAGGTATATGCAATGAGAGTAAGATAAATTATTCTCTATTTTGATAAATTAATTGAACCGCTGATTTCGTTCACATAATGAAGATATCCCCATAGACCTGAGGGCCTGCTTCACTGCTTCAAAAGAGGTTGTTTCGGGCATAGTTAAAATGTTTTTTGCCTCAATATCAGCGTTTCTGATTTCGATGTCCTCAGGTATATATCCGAGAAAAGGAATGTTATGGGGGAGGGTGATCCGCTTAATATCTTCAGGATCGCTCACCCTGTTTATTATAAGGCCGGCCCTGTCAAACTTAACAGCCTCACCTGCAACTTTATATATTGTGTCTGCCACTTTTATCCCTTTTGCAGAGAGATCGCTTATGAGTATAAGATGGGTAACCTTTTCCAGAACTCGGCGGTTTACCTGTTCAACCCCTGCCTCAGCATCGATGACAACATAGTCAAAATTTTCCGCAATAGATGCTATAATATCTTTCAGGATCTCATTGACCTGACAGTAGCAGCCGTCTGTTTCCGGACGGCCGATACTCAGGAAAACAAAATTCCCTTTTTCATGAAGAGCACCGGTCATTTCATAGTCAAGAAGAGAGAGTACCTGATTCTTGTCGCCGCTTTTACCGGCTTTTACCAGTTCAATAAATTCATTCCGAATATTATCCACTGTGGTCTTAACTTCAATGTTCAGGGCTGTTGCAAGTCCAACTGCAGGGTCTGCGTCAATAGCAAGAACCCGGTTGTCAGGATTTTCGCTCAGGGCCCTGACAATAAGGGCTGATGCTGTAGTTTTGCCTACACCCCCTTTACCGCAGAGGGATATTATTGTGTTTAGTTTTCCGGTCATCTGTTCCTCCGCATATTCCTGAGCCCTTCAACCTCGCTGCATATATCAGTATAATCGCAGCTTCCGCAGTCAAAAGTCATCTCTGTAGCCATTTTGTTCATGGCGCTGATTAGTCTTTGAACTCTTGATCCTTTTTCACTGATAAACCGCACATCATAAGCAGATGATGTGATAAATATATATTCAGCAGATTCAATAAATTCCATGGAGCTGTAAATTGAGGAAAGGGCACCGGCAAGGGTGGTAAAACTGAAATCATTGGCTAAAGCCTCACGGCTTATCCGGCTCCATTCCCTCATATACTGAGACACAGCCCGCATCATGTAGCCCTTCAGGTTAAGGTTGTAACGGGCCGTGTCAATCTGCCTGTGCCGGTCATAACAGTTGTTTTCATCCATGTTTTTTACACCAAGAATTACAACTTTGCCGAATGGAAGGCT
>CAYYKZ010000283.1:0-4023 GCA_964468455.1 uncultured Leptospirales bacterium
CCGACTCTCTACCTGTGGATTGAGAAAGATGATAAATAAAGAGGAGCTTTTCAAGCACCTTATAGATCCGGAAAACATTATTGCATCCCTTTCAACAATACCCTCCATGGTTAATGAAGGTTTCCCTGGAAATTTTGATAAAATAATCCTTGAAGTAAAAAGGGTTGTGGACATGAACAAGGAGCTTTACAAGCTCATCTTCATAGACCTGATAGAATTCGGAGGAACAAATACCAACAACATAATGGAAAGGATTCTGGAATTCTCAAACCAGGTATTTAATGATGATGTTAAATCCCGGGTTGTGGGATCAAAAATCAAAGAAATGGATTACCCCTTTTACCTTAAACTCTTTGTTACTTCAATTCTGCCCCTCTTTATAATTAACAATATACTCCCTGCTGCGAAAATAAAGGCCTACAGTGATGAGGAGATATCTATACTCATATCCGATGTTTTAATGAAAGGTATAAAAGCATGAGAAAGCTTTCCCTGAAATATGCACTTATTCTTATCATCGCCGGAATAATATTCTCAGGGGTTACTCTTTACGCTCAAACAGACATATCTGATGATTCTGACTCTTTCAGCAGTTCCTCAGAAGACTCATTTGATGATTTCGGCTCTTTCGGTTCATTCCAGGAGGAAAAGGCGTCATTAAATATTAAATTCTACACTGAATACAGGGGACTCATCTCAACATACACAGATCAGGATCTGGCAGATATTTACAAAAAACATGAACTTAAGACAAACATAAATTTCAAATACGGACTCGCCGGATTTTACATCCAGGGTGATTCAAATATATTTATACTCCCCGGATTTATCTCTGAAGATTTAAGCAGGGAATATAAATACAGCAATGCTTTTTCTGTTAAAAGAAACGGCACAGCAACTTCTGAGTATGCAGAAATAGATTTCAGGGAATTATATGTAAACTATGATAAAGGGATCTGGAGACTCCGGGCAGGGAACCAGATACATCACTGGGGAACAGCTGACGCGATAAAGCCCACATCATATTTTAATCCTTTTGATCTGCGGGAGCTCCTCTTTAAAGATGAGGACACGGAGCTTACAATGGGTGTACCTTCAATCTCTGCCCAGGCATTTATAGGAAGCGATTCTCTGGAGATAGTTATTGTTCCAATTCACACTCCCTCTCGGGTTCCTGTAACAGGTACTTACTGGGGGATGAATCACAGGGAAGGCCCCTTCCCTCTTGTAATTGATGAAGAGAAAGGTATTGCACCCGGAATTGAAGGCGCAGGTGCGGGAATAAAATATTACAGAAACATAAAGAACTTTGACACCCATATAAGTCTTTTCCGGGGCCCGGATAAAGAACCCATATTCCGCCCTGTTAAAACAGTATCTGAACCGGACGAACCTGTATCTATTCTTGCAGAACCTCAATTTAATACTGTTACAATGGCAGGGATCGCCCTTTCCAATACATATAAAAGATTCATATTCCAGTTTGAAGGTGTCTACTCTCCTGACAAAACCGGCGTGGTTGATACAGAAATTGATGCGTCTCAAATAGATACCCTTCTCCCCTTTGAGACTGAAAAAAGCCACTACTTTGCATATTCCGCAGGATTCAACTATTTCCTCCCCTTTTCACCAAGCAAGGAGGGTATGCTCACTGCTGAATGGAGCAGGTCACACCTGCTGAATGATAAACTGATGGAACCCTTTTTATCTGATGTAATCACTATAAGAATAAATGATAAATTTTTTCAGGGAAAACTCAAAACATCCCTTACAGCCCTGCTGATCAGATCCGTTTCACTTTACGCTGTAACGCCTGCTATTGAATACAGATACAATGATTTTATTTCATGTGAACTCACATATGCTTATATTACAGGTAAAAAGGGAAATTATTACTCCGGTTACAGGGACAATGACTTTATTGAATGGAGGGTCCGTTATGAATACTGAAAATATATTAAAAGCTATTCTTTTACCTTTCATACTTTTAACCCTCATCTCCTGCGGAGCGGAGATTGTTGATGATTCTGTAATCTCAGGAAGTATTTCCATGTCAGATGATTACGCGGCATTAAAGCGCGGCCCTGTTTTTATTACTGTGTCAGAAACAGATGACATAGAGCTCATTGAGAACGACCCTGCCTCACATATTGCTGCAATCTTTGAAGCGGATCTGAGTAAGGGTAACTTCTCAATAGACCTTAAAGATACAGGCATAGCCCCGGGAGATGAGGTTTTTCTTTTCGCCTTTGCTGACAACGATTACACAGGCGGAATCCCCAATCCCACAACCGGTGATATTGTGGGCCTTTATATTGACAGTGCAAGTTTAAGCACAAGATACAGGGTCGGCTCATCAGTTTCACCTGACATTATACTTAACAGGTTCCATTACGGCCACGACACACAGGTTGTGGGCCTTATAAATTCAGATGAAGCGGGTGATGTAATACTTATTGCATATGCCGGGGATTTCAGCTCAACAGACTTCTCCGCAATTGATGTTGATTCAATTATAGGTTATAAAAAAATTTCCAAGCCTGCCAACCCTGTTACATTTACTCTGCGCATAATGCCTTACGGATTTAATACACCTGTAAGCGGAGTGTATGTAATCGCGCTCCTTGATAAAAACAGAAACGGCATTCCCGATGACGGGGACATGATTTGCTTTGCATCGGAATCTTCAGAAGCAACATTCCCTGTAGCAATAACCATTGATGAAGGAATCACCTCCTGCGGCACAATAGAATTCCGCATACCTGTATACACCGAACCTGACGACGGGCAGCCCCCTTTAAGAATTACAGGTTCCTTTACTGCACCTGCGGGGTATGAAGCAGGTGATAAGCCTGTATTTATAATCGCGGCAAAAGGCTCTGACCCCAATGAGGTTTTTGAAAATATTAAAAATCTCAATACAGAAGAGTTTGCTTTTATTAAAGTCGATACAGGCGCAACTGAATTTGATCTTAACCTGCCGAGAAACAAATTCACAGCAGGTGATGAAATTTTTCTCTTTGCTTTATGGGACAAAGACTACACAAGCGGACTCCCCAATTCCACAGAAGGGGACATGCTGGGAATGGTGCAGAATAAAGATAATTTTTCATACACTGTTACACTTCAGGAATTTGACAATACGCTTACTCCTGACGGTTCAGGGGGCTATAACTTTAACGGAAATGGAGGCTACTCCTTTGATATAGACAGGAATTATTACAGCCACGATGCAGCTCTGAGGGTAAGGCTTGAAAAAGGCGCATTAAACGATTCAGAGTTTGCAAACGGGGCAAGAGTAATACTTACAGCATTTTATGAAACAGAATCAGTGGGCACAGGCTATACAATTGAAATGGATAGTATAATTGCAAGCACCAGTGTAACATTACAAAGGGACGGTGATTATTCCGTATATTACAGGATGCCTTTAATGCCTGCAATTTATAAGGATATTCCTGTGGAAACGGGTGAAGATATCAGCATAGATAATGTATATATCTTTGCAGTACTTGATTCAAACGGTAACGGAAAGCCTGATGAAGGGGAGAAGATAGGTTTCTACTGGAGAAGGGTCGGGTTTATCATTTATATTTATTATCCGGAAAAACTCCCAAACCCTTTAGGTGACGGAACCACAATTCCTGATAAAAGCATAAGATTTTCAGATCAGACATATTAGCACCATATAAGAAGGAGCGGAATAAATGGAAAAATACATAGACCTGGTAATGAGAAACCCTAAAAGAGCAGTGGCATTAATAATTCTCATTACAGTAATCCTTGGAAGCGGACTCCCTAAAATCGAGTTTGAAAGCTCCCTTGATTCAATAATGCCGAAAAAGGATGAGCAGTATATCCTCAATGAGGAGGTAAAAAAGATTCACGGCAATAACGGCAAATTTATAATTATTGCAGTAACTGCTGAAGATATGATGACCCCTGAAAATCTGGCTATTGTGGAAAAGCTCCATCAGGATATTGAGGAGTACCGCAACTATGACCAGTACAAAGAGGAGGAGC
>CAYYKZ010000284.1:0-3998 GCA_964468455.1 uncultured Leptospirales bacterium
ATGAGCGATATTACCAGCCGTAGAGGCCGTGTTCACGGTATGGACAGCGGTGATGATACAGGCAGTAATATTTCCGTGATAAGGGCACAGGTTCCTCAGTCTGAAATGCTGAGATACAGCACAGATCTTCGCGCAATGACAAGCGGTAAGGCGACTTTTGAAATGGAATTTTCACACTATGATCCCATTTCAGGAAGGGATGCTGAAAAGATAATTGAAGAAAGAAAGAAACAGTTAGAGGATGAAGCAAATAAGTAAAAAATATATAAATTTGATATTAAGCCCGCCTTTTTGGCGGGCTTAATTATTTGTAACAAAAGTCTGCTTCTTCAGGACTAACTTTTTAATTATTTAGTTGCAGGTTTAATAACATCTTTCTTTAATTAAAATTATGGCATCTACTGAAAAATACCGAATAGACCTGACCCTTCTTATTATAATATCTTTTTTTCTGCATATTATATTACTGATTGCTCTTTTTATGCCCGATTACAGCGGTCTTGTGTCCTATAGTTCAGGGAGTAAATCCCGATCTTCCGCTGCAGGGAGGGACATAATTGTAAATATTAATCAGGATGACCGCCGCGTTGTGGATAAGAGAACTCTTCTTTCCGACAGGGATTCTACAGCAAAAGGATATATTACCAGGGAAAAGGGTGACAGATGGCTTAATAATTCACTGGAGTTTAAGCTTAAAAAGGGCGCTTCAGGAGAAGAAACGGGCAGGAGGGAAGTGCAGCAGGGTAAGGAGAAGTTTATTCTTAATGATGATTCCGAGGTTGTAATCAGCCTTAACAGGCCCTGGACGCGATCAAGGTCATCTTCCGGTTCTGGCGGCGCTTCATACCAGGTGGCAATTCCTGATAAAAACAATGTTACCCGCAAAAATGCCATATACTATTCCAATGACGGAATGTTTTCTTTTAATACTGCAAAGTTTAAGAATTTTGAATACTTCAGGCGCATGAAAGATAAAATTGCCTCAAACTGGTATCCCCCTGCAATGGCTAATGCGGTTATAAGGGGATATAACCCGGTTACAGGGGCCTATGCTCCAGGAAGCATGAGGATTATGGCTATTCAGAGCCAGCAGGTTAAATTGTACTTTATAATGAACAGACAGGGGGATGTGGTTGAGGTTGAAATTATCGATTCTATGGGAAATAAGTCTCTTGACGGTTCATGTCTTGATGCAATACGCTATTCTAAAAATTTCGGGCCTGTGCCTGATAATATAAAAGGGGACCATGTTCTGATCCCCTTTATTTTCGGTTATTATTCCCGCTGAAATCCTTCCGGTTTTCTATAGTTTACATCTTTAAATCCTTAAGTGTCATTTCTCCAAGCACCTTGTGTCTTGCATCAGTAAGCTTATCGAAGATTTCTTTAATATTTGCCCTGGCATTATTTTTCTTCGCTGAAGGGGGCAGATGCATTTCTGATTCATGTATTGTGTCAAAAATATCCATGAGTTTCATGTTTACTGAAGGTCCTGTTGGTAATAAATCTCCCTTGCTGTCTGTTGATATATAGCCGCTGTCGGTGAAAAGTTTTATGAAGTAATCCAGGTCTGCTGCATTGAACTTTATTTTTTTCATAATCTCTGTATAAGTTGATGAACCATTCCCTGACTCGAATTTTATGTATATATGGTGAAGAATGGCCAGTCCGTAAAAGAGATTAACCTTTTTTATGCCCTGAAATGTATTTTTGAGGCTTTTGTATGACTCCGGATGCATAAGTGTATATGAAACCTCTGCTCCGTAAAGTATAATCAGGGCTGATGCATAAACCATAAGAAGAAATAGAGGGAATGCTGCCAATGCCCCGTATATGGCAAATGTGCCTTTTGCAAAAGCCTTAATATAGTATATGAAAAGCAGAATGAAAATTACCCAAACTGTACCTGTAAAGGCAGCACCAATTGCTGAAAAGCGGAATGGAACCTTTGTGTTGGGAATTGTAGTATAGGAAAGAACAAAGAGAAGCCATATGAAAAGGAATGGAGCAAAAAAGTTTACAGCCATATTAACAATGCTTTTCCCTGATTTGCCGCTCCATTTATGTGAACCTGATGCAGAGTGCTGTATTGTGCCTCCATTACCTACTGCCCATACATCCTTTTCAGAAAGAAGCATACTGTTTACCCTGTAGGTGGGAATTTTTTCGCTTCTCCATGTTTCACCGCCGTTTATTGTGCGGATAATTATACCGTTTTCACCTGCGATGTAACCTTCATTACTGCTTAGAAATACCATGGAGTAAAAATTGTATTCCTTGAAATTACTTTGAGTCCAGGTTTCACCTCTGTCACTGCTTTTGAGAATTAAACCGTCATTACCAGCAATCCATACTTCATTCCTGTCTGTAAAGAAAACAGTATTTAAGTCTGGAATTTTCTTTTTACGTTTTGCTTCATTTATCGTTTTTTCTTCCCATGTTGTGCCATAATCCCTGGAATAAAGTATTTTACCCTTTGTCCCTGTTATTATTCCAGTATTCTGATTAAAGGATATGGAAAGATAATTTACTGAGGTATCAATTGTTTCAATAATCTGCCAGTCTTTGCCGCCATTTTCTGTTTTAAGGACTATTCCTGAGTCTGATGCTATAAAACCCCGTCCAGGACTTATCATGTGGATGGCGTTGAAATTAAAATTCCCCCATCTGCTTAAACGCCAGAGTTTCCCCCCGTTATCAGTATACAGAATGGTTCCTTTACTTCCGATTATCCATCCCTTGTCACCAATAAACTGGATGCCGTTAAAATCGAGTTTCATGAATCCATTCATATCAAGACGGAATTCATCTTCTATGAAAACCTTTTCCTCTGCTTTATATATGAATACTTTCTGGTTTTCAATGTCGATAGATCCTTCCTTCAGCGAGTGAAATTTTTTATTTACAACATTTCCCTGGGCAAGTGTCCCTTTTGTGCCGGCTATCCAGATTGTGCTGTCGTGAATTGCTGCAGAATTGTAGTTTGCAGATGAAAAGGTTGTTGATAGCTTGGTTGCTACTGTTGTTCCTGCAATAAGCATAACAGGCCCCAGTGTAAGTATTGCCCAGTAGTAGACAACCCTCTGTACAATTGAGCGCCCGGCTTTTACTTTCCAGATGTCGTTAAGGGATTTCTCTATTGCCCGTAAGGTTGCTGTTGCTGTAAAGAGCATTACAACCGCACCAATCCCCCCAATCCGTGCCGCATTGTCAATAAGGCTTGAAATGGCTTCAATGAATGGATCAATATTTATCTTTATTCCATGCTCAACCATGAACAGGGAAACTTCTCTGAATAGATCATCCTTTTTGTTTTCCGCTCCGGAAAAGATTGAATAAAAGGTAAGCACAACAGTAAGAGCGGGAATAAGTGAAATAATTGCAGTATATGCGACTGCCGCAGCTTTGGTAACGCAGTCGTCAACCAGGAATTTTCTTGTGGCAACAACAAATACTTTAGCAGCATTGATAAGCCTGTTAACAACGTCATTTTCAAAGGAATAGCCTTCATAAATTTTTATTATGTGTTCTATGAGTACCTGTTTTTTTCTGTTAAGATTTCTAATTTTTGATTTAATAGAAGTTTTATTTTTTTCGGACATTTTCCTGCCTCTCGGGAATTATATATAAATATTTTAATCTTCATGCTTAAACCTGTCAAGAAATAAGATGTTCCTTCCGGGGAATTGATTTTTGCAACAAAAATGTATTTTTGCTCTGATTAAATACAAAAATGTATTTTTTCCAGTCTATGCAGATAATTTCAGATTCAGACTGGACCGTTCCTTCACGTTCTTTCACCTGACAAATTGGTTATATCCCGATTTTTTTATCCGGATTTCAGCCAGATGTTACACCTATGTTAACTAATGCTTCTCCGGGAAGCTGTCTCTCTGCACCCGGTATTTCTGGCACGGAACATGCTTTTATAATAGTTAAAGTAAAAAAAACAGCGCAGGAGGAAATATGCGACAGATTATTAAAATACTAACAGCAGC
>CAYYKZ010000285.1:0-3997 GCA_964468455.1 uncultured Leptospirales bacterium
AAAAATATGCTTAACAAGAATTAAGATGTTTTTTAACTAATTAGTTCATCGCAAAAAAACTGTCAAGTGAATGTTTCCTAAAACTAACAATTTTTAAAGAGAACCACGCCTTCCTCTCAGGGGTATCATCTGTTCATCTGAGTTGATAACAATAACAGTTTTCCCTAAAAAATATGGTTAACTATTTAACTTAATACAGGATTCCCTGTTTAATATTTAACAATCCAATATAGTTTCTTTTAAAATTGCATTTAAAACCAAAAAGCCCGCCAGGGCTTAATTTTTATATTGACATTTTGACTGCTGCTGAAACATAATCGCTCTATTATAATAGAGCGATAGGACATGAATGCGATAAAAAACAGATTCCCTTTTCTTTTCAAAGAGATAGACCCTCTGCGTTATACACTGACGATACGTGGAAATATTCTGGTATTTGCCGGTTACTGTATTGCGACAATAGAAACATTTATAGCTATAAAATGCGGATTTACACCAATTACTTATGCTGATACAGCCCTGATAAGCGCTACAGTTTTAATTTTTACCATCTTAGTTACAACTGCAGTCTACTTCCAGAAGCGATTTTTATTATGGCATGAATGGTTAATGTTTCTTTCACATCTTTTTGTCTACGCAGTTACCTTCTGCATCTGGGTATATACTCTTCAGGAACTTCGGATTATAGGGCTGCTGTTATCATTAACAGCTGTTACAATTGTTCTTTCCTACACAAACAGGCTTCAGTCTCTGCTCATGTCTTCAACCACTCTGATCTGCTACTTTTCGGTTGTTTATTATTCAATTGTTCTTCATAATCAGCCAGGTTCCTTTTACAGGGAGTTATTTCTAACCATCTGCCTTGTTCCCGCGTTTATGCTTATTGCAGTAGTATCTGATTACCTTAACATGAAAAATGAAGAATTAAATGAAGCTAAATCAAAACTTGAATTCCTTAATGAAAACCTTGTTGAAACAAACAGCACTCTTAAGTATGAACAGAAATTAAGCAAAATAGAAATGGACCTGGCCCACGATATCCAGCGGGCGCTTTTCCCTCTCACTCCTCCAATGACCGAAGACTGGGACATTGCCTTTATGTCAAAACCTAAAAGCGGTGTTTCCGGTGATTTTTACGATTTTTATCACTGCAATAAAAAACTTCAGGGGATTTCACTTTTTGATGTTTCAGGTCATGGTGTGTCATCAGCACTTATAACAATACTCGCTAAACCTGTAATTTTCCGGAATTTCAACTCTCTCACAGAAGAACGGCCGGGCCAGATCCTCAAGGCTTCACATGAGGACCTCCTTGATCAGCTTGAGGAAGTGAACATATACATTACAGGCGTAATAATGAGAATGACTGAAAATTTTGTCGAATATGTTAATGCTGGCCATCCGGATATACTTCATAAAGAATACTTAACCGGAAAAGTCCGGGCAATAACTGACAAAGACGGAAATTTTAAAGGGGGCCCCCTTGGAATAGGAAGCCTTAAACTTAAATATGATACTTTAAAGTTTCCTGTTGCAGAAAATGATTTTATTGTTGTGTACAGCGACGGGTTAACAGAAACCCGTAACAGCGAGGGACTGACTTACGGCAGCGGCAGACTTACAGAGACTATAAGAAATATAGATAAAACAGATGCTGCTGAAATACTTAAAGATCTATTATCAGATTTTCACCGCTTCAGAGGCAATGAACCTTCAAGTGATGATTACACTATTATTGTTGCCAGGAAAAAATAGCTGCAACGATTTTCATCATCCCATCATATACATAAACCATCAGATATCCGGCTATAAATTATGTCCGCAAACTATTGATTGACAAAATGAAGTATTTCTTGAAAATAAAACCTTAATATTGTATATTCCGTTTATTAGGAACAGTATCTCTCTATTTTTTGGTATAGCAGATATGATTTAAGTTCATATGCAACACTACGGAAAAAATAAAGCAATGAAAGCAGCAAATCTGCATTTTAAAAGGCAGTTAAACACATAAATTATAATTGGAGAATTAAAATGAGCATCATGAAAGATATCGGCAATGTATTTCTTAAATATAGTGAACAGGTTATAAATAAAACTGACAATTTAACACAGATGGCTAAAATTAATATTGATATTAAAAAATCCCTCTCTGAAATTGAGGATGCAAAGACAAGAATAGGAAATTATATTTCAAAGCAGCATGAATCCGGAACTGAAACAGTTATTCTCAATGATAAAAATATTTCTGCTGATCTTAAATTAATTAATGAACTTAAATCCAGAATTGATGAGTGGAAAAAAACCCTTGAAGAAATTAAAAAGAGAAAGGCTCCGCAGCAGAACGATGAAGAACCGAAAAATGACAATGAAAAGAAATCAGAAAATATATAATTATGCCTGTATCTAATAAGAAAGTATTTTCTGTAATTAACTCACTACCCCCTTTTTTTACCCGCAAAACTCTGGGAGATATTATCCTGAGACCTGACGACAGAGTAAAAGAGAAAAAGGGTAAATCAAAAAAGAAATCATCTTATAAACCTCAAAAAGATATCGCAAAAATTGAAGAGTCTCTACAGGCCCTCATATCCCTTGGATTTCTTGTTAAAGAAAAGAAAGGGTTCCTGAAAAAAGGATCTCTTGAATTTAAAAGTATAATAAAAATAAATTCATCAGGAAATGCCGTTGCCGAATATAATGATGATGATATCATTATTAAAAAAACCGACACCAACTATGCTGCCAACAACGATAATGTAAATATACAGATTTATGATTACAAAAAAGGTATCTTTTACGGCAGAGTTACAGAAATTACAAAAAGAGATAAAACTCTTTATGCCGCAAAAGTACAGAGAAAAACAGGCCCCTCTGCAATACTTACCCTTCTCGATACCCAGTCCGACATGGAAACAATAAGCTTTGATACTGCAAAGGATGTCAAAGCCGGTGATTTTGCTATTGTAGGGCTTACAGGAAAAACAGTTTCCGGACGAAGGGAATGCAGAATTGTCAAAACATACAGCTATGATGACGAGGAACTGGACTTTATCCGTGTAAAAATTAAGCATGACCTGCCCGATTCCTACAGCAGTAATTATGAAAAAGCAGACCCGGAATCACTGATTCCCCGGGATGAACTTAAGGGCAGAAAAGATTACACAAAACTATTTACCGTAACTATAGATGGTGAAACTGCTAAAGATTTTGATGACGCACTATCTGTTAAAGTAAATAAAAAGACAACCAAACTTTATGTACATATTGCTGATGTATCAGCATATATTCAGAAAGACTCACCTCTGGACAGGGAGGCTTTTCTTAGAGGTACAAGTTATTATCTTGGGAACAGGGTAATACCCATGCTGCCTGAAATAATTTCCAACGAAAGCTGCTCATTAAAAGAAGGTGTGAACAGATACACCCTTACAGCTGAAATGCTTTTTGACAGCAACGGGAATATGACAAAGTTTGAGGCTTTCAGAGGCATAATAAAGGTAAACAAACGGCTTACCTATGAAAGTGCGGATAAAATCCTTAAAAAAAAGGGCTTCGGTTCACTTAATACAAATCTGAGAACCCTGATGAAACTTGCTGAAACGCTTCACAGAAAACGGAGCTCTTCCGGCAGGCTTGACCTGAACCTTACTGATCAGGAAATTATTTATGAAAATGAGAAACTGAAGGAAATACGTTTTGCAACCAGACTTAAAAGCCATATGCTTATTGAGGAGTGTATGCTCAGCGCTAATGAAGCTGTTTCAAAGGCACTCAAGGATAACGGAGTCCCTGCTCTTTACAGGGTTCATGAAAAAATAAGTGATGAAAATCTTGAATCTCTGAAAAAATTTATGCTTGTTCTGGGGATAAAAATCCCCGGAGGGAAAAATGCAGGGATTAATCTGCAGGAAGTACTTCAGAAAGTTTCAGGCAAACCCTATGAACAGGTGGTAAGCCTGGTTATACTGAAATCAATGATGCAGGCATTTTACGG
>CAYYKZ010000286.1:0-3985 GCA_964468455.1 uncultured Leptospirales bacterium
GTAACCTTTGGTATCATGGAAACGATTTCGCCGTTTATAGCGTTCATTTTTGTGTGGAATTCAAAACAGAAGACATCATCGCCTATATCAACGAGTGAAGCACTGTCTGTTCCAAGAACTACTTTTTTAGCGTCAGCCTTGATGTTTGAAAGGAATACCATGTTGGGGCTGTAAGGAATATCTTTATAGCTTTCTGAAGCAAAATCCCAGTATTTTTTAATACCTTTTTCGATTTTGTAGAAAGAAGTTGCGCCTTTTTCAACCATTTTTTTAACATTAGCAGGAATTGTAAAACCTGCTTTTTCCATTAATGGAAGAGATTCTTTAACTCCAAGGTTGTCCCATGTTTCAAAAGGACCGCATTCCCATGCATAACCCCATTTCATGCCATTGTCAACATCAACAAGAGTGTCTGCAATTTCAGGTACCCTGTTTGCTGAGTATATACACATTGATGAGATAAGCTTTTGTGCGAATTCGTTGTTATTAAAGAGATGCTTCTGTTTTTCCGCAGTTGTTGCAAGTCCTTTAGTGGCTTCAACAATCGGGAATGTTGCTTTACGGTCAAAATCAACATGTTCAAGAGTTTTAATATCAAGAACTTTCTTGAATTTCTTTCCGTCTGCTCCTCTTCCTGAAAGATAGAATCCGCCGGCTTCTTTTGTCTTGTTGCCGTACATCTTCTTTTCCATCATTTTTTTGAAGAAGGCAGGAGTTTTGTATATCTCTCTGTATTCGTCTTTTGTGAGTAGTTCGTAAGAGTTTTCAGCTATGTGATCAATTGTGTCATTACCAACAAAGTCAGCAAGACCGAAGATAGCTGTTCCGGGTATACCCATTGGCTTGCCGAACATTGCGTCAGCTTCAGGAATTGATGCTTTACCCTGTTCAATAAGTTTGAAAGCTTCGCAAATAAGCTCAACACCAATCCTGTTGCCGATAAAGTTGGGAGTATCTTTTGCCCATACAATACCTTTCCCAAGAGTCTGCTCTCCCCATTTGGAGATGAAGTCGCAAACTTCTTTAGTAGTTTCAGGACCTGCTACACACTCAAGAATTTTCATGTAGCGTACAGGGTTGAAGAAGTGGAGGATAAGGAAATTTTCTTTAAAAGCTTTGCTTCTTCCTTCCGCCATTTGAGAAATTGGAAGACCTGAAGTGTTAGATGCAATAATTGCACCCGGTTTCATAACTTTTTCAAGTTTTGTGAAAAGTTCCTGCTTGATTTTGAGATTTTCAACAACAACTTCAAAGATGATATCAGCATCTTTAAGTTTGTCTAAATCGTCAGTAAGGTTGCCTGTCTCAATAAGAGTAAGGTCAACAGCTTTGTTCATGAATGCTGCAGGTTTTGCTTTTACCTGTGCCTGAAGCCCGGCTTCAACTATTCTGTTTTTTGCCGCTTTGTCATTTTTTTCTTCGTCTTTAAGATCAAATGGAGCGATGTCCAACAATAGAGTTTTGATGCCGGCACTGGCACAAAGCGCAGCTATACCGCCTCCCATGATACCAGAGCCGATAACGGCTACTTTTTCGATCCTTCTAGTCATAAAAACCTCCTGTGAAAGTCTAATGATAAACAATTATTTGTTTGTTTATAAGGTTGTGTGAGAAATATTTTTGTTCAATACATTCTGCATCAGGTTAATGTATTTCTGCATACCATAACATGGCAAAAAGCATTAAATCCGATACAAAATCTGTATTTCATATGAAACTCAACACACATGCAATTTCTAATTCATTTAAAATTAATGTCAATATGAATAACAACTAAAACGAAAAAATAGATAAAAATTTTCTTTTTGTATCATTATAATTGAATATAAATTTGCAGGTGATATTGTTATATTTTTAAGTTTTTCAAGAATTTTATAAGATAAATTTTGAAAATACTGAAATAGTATAAAAAAAATACTATTTGAGATATGTCAAGGGTTTAGTGATGGTAAAGCAGCTTTAGTTGTATGGTGATTTTTTATTAATTTACACCTGAAAAGAGTCCGGGAAATTATTTTCTTGAATTTCATGTCTCTCAAATTATTCTGGCAATAAATAAGGAGTTATGGTATAATTTCAGCCTCTTGCATTAATTCCAGGGTTTCGTCCCGGATAATAAAAATTTGCAGTAAAATGATTTAAAAAAGTCATAATCATATCTGTTTATGAATAAATGATTAATATAAAAGGCGGGTAAAAATTTAATGAAAGTAA
Organism: uncultured Leptospirales bacterium; assembly: GCA_964468455.1. GTDB lineage: Bacteria > Spirochaetota > UBA4802 > UBA4802 > UBA5550 > JBBAGC01. The sequence goes on from CAYYKZ010000286.1 coordinate 2,215, forward strand.
AGGTTAAATCTTTGAAAGGGAAAGCACCGGGAAATGAGGCAATAGCAGTTTTTATTGATGAGGAAACAAGGGACGCAATAATTAAAGAAGAATATAAGGGGGCAGATTATATCCAGGAACTCGATTTTAACGCTATAAGCTGCGCTTCAGGCGAAATTTTTTATAGCGCTTTAAAAAACAGTCCAAATGTTATAATATGCGGACTGGGAGAAAGGGCGAAACTGACAGGTGAGTCTCTCCGGAATGCGGCTGCAGGAGCGGTTGTTTTTGCATCATCTAAAAAAATTACTTCATTGCTGGTCGCATCACCTGATATTGAAGGTATGAATTCCGAAGATTCTTTCCGGTTTACTGCAGAGGGAATTCTGCTGGCAAATTATAAATTCACCAGATATAAGTCTGACAGGGAAAAATGCAGTGTACTTGAAAAAATTGAATTTCTTGCAGAACTTGATTCTGCTGATTCAATTCTTAAAGAAGTTGAAATAACAGCTACCAATATTCATTTATGCAGAGACCTGGTAAATGATACTGCAGATGAAGTTAACCCCGCATCCTTTGCAAAGCTTGCACAGGAAACCGCAAAAAAAGCGGGAATTAAATGTACTGTACTTGATAAAAAGATGATAGAGAAAAAAAAGATGGGACTTATCCTTGCTGTAAGCAGAGGGAGTTCTGTCCCCCCCCATGTTGTAGTTCTTGAATATAAAGGTGACAAAAAAAGCAGGAAGCTCCGTGGGCTTGTTGGAAAAGGGATAACCTTCGATTCAGTGGGGATGAATCTTAAGCCTTCAGGGTCAATGGAAACCATGCGTATGGATATGGCAGGTGCGGCAGCTGTACTTTATACAATGAAAACCCTGGCTGAGCTGAAGGTGAAGAAAAATGTGACAGCAGTAATACCTCTTGCTGAAAACATGGTAAGCAGCACATCATACAGGCCTGGAGATATTTTTAAATCCTACAGCGGTAAAACAGTGGAAATAGGCAACACCGACGCCGAGGGGAGGCTTATACTTGCGGATGCCATCTCATATATGGAAAAGGAGATTAAACCTGATGCATTAGTTGATGTGGCTACACTAACCGGCGCATGTGTGGTGACCTTTGGTGAAACAGTTGCGGCCTACCTCTCTAATGATGATAAAATGGCTGAATTTATAGAAGAAGCTTCAAGGGAAACAGGGGAAAAACTATGGAGACTCCCTTTCTTTGATGACTACGATGAACGAATGAAATCAGAGGTTGCGGATTTAAGTAATATGGCTGCAGAGAAAAACGCGGGCACAATTTCAGGGGCGGTATTTCTTCGTAATTTTGTTGAAAAGGCAAAATGGGCCCATATTGATATTGCAGGTACTTCCTGGTATTCAAAACAGAGAGGGTACAGGCCTAAAAATGCAACAGGTTACGGAGTGCGCCTTCTTGTTGATTTTGTGAAGAGATGGAGCTGATTAGAAATAGATCAGGTTTAAGCTGAATAACTTCAGGAATTTTTAATAATAGCTGGAAACATGCCGGCCCGGACTTATTCCGGGCCTGTATAGTTGCACATTTCCCCTGCAAGGACATCGCATCGTCTGTGACATGTGTCATTACTTCCGGATTTAATCCACTGGCATGAAACATTAACTTTTTCAAGAATTTCCCCGATTTTTTCCCAGATGTCTATATTTGCCGCAGGTGTGCCCCTGGCTGTTATAAAACCGTTTGCTCTCCAGATTTCCAGCCTGTGTGTAATTCCTTTGATTACGTAAAAACTGTCTGTAAA
>CAYYKZ010000287.1:0-3980 GCA_964468455.1 uncultured Leptospirales bacterium
GCTTAACTTCGGGAATACAAATAATTTTATATGACATAACTGTCAAACTATTTTTTAAAATTAGAGGATATTTTTTTACGAAGACTAAGTTTTTTATTGTCTTGACAGATATTAACAGTTTATTGATATAAAAGAGATAGATTTTTATTAAAATATATTACAGGTGTTAATGAAAGCTGCCATAAAAAAAATATCAGCAATTATATTTCTGATCTGTTTTTCCACCAGCATCTATTCTTCTGAGAAAAAAGTAACCGTTGCAGAATGTATAGATATTGCATTACAGAACCATCCGGATGTGTTCATATCGATAGAAGACAACAGAAAAAGTATTGCCGGATACAGGGCAGCTGTTGCTTCACGAAGCATCTTAATCGATGGTGAGTTAAAAACCGTTGAATACACTAAAGAAGATTCAATAACCAATTCCGCCTTAAGCGTACCTGGAAAGGATACCGATATCGGTCTTTTTGCAGGATTAACAATTATATATAATCTTTATGACGCAAGGAAAGATATTTTTACTGAAACCGCAAAAGTAAATATTGATATTTCAAAAATAAACAGACAGAAATCTCTTGATAATTTAATATTTAACGTAAAAAAATCATACTATAATTATCTTCAGGCAAAAAAGACACTTGATCTCCGTCAGGAAATTTTTGAAAAAAATCAGAAAAAAGCCGAACTTGCCAGGCGTTTTTTTGAAAACGGTGCAAGGCCGGTTCTGGATGTTACTAAAGCTGAACTTGACATGGCTGATGCAGAACTGCTTTTAGAAAAAGCAAAAAATAATGAAAGGCGGATGAAACAGAATCTGTTCAATTCAATGGGAATTGACGAAGAGGGCAGTCTTGACCTTGAACCTGTTGACGTGATGCAGCTTCCTGAAATAAAATATACACTTGATGAACTTTACAGGCTTGCTGATATATATAATCCCATGATCAGAAAGACCAAACTCGAAAAAAGAATTGCCCGTCTCAAAATTTCACAGGAACAGGCAAATCATTTCCCAAAGGTTGACCTGCTTCTTGGTTTAGGCTATGAGAACCAGAGTCTTGAAGGCGGAGAAAATTTCTCGGATAACTTTAAAAGTGATAACTGGGGGCCTGCATTTCACGGCGCTATAAAGGCTTCTGTTCCCATCTACTCAGGAGGCCGAACTACTGCTTTGGCTGATTCTGCAACAAGTGATTACAATATTCTTTCATATAAAGAAAAAGATATTCTTACCGGTACTAAAAATACAATAAGAGATCACGTTAGAAGCCTTAATGAAATAAAACGTCAGATTGAACTTTCTCTTCTTATTCAGGACAATGCTGCAAGACATCAGCTGCTTGCACAGAGAAGTTATGAATTAGGGAATGGTTCACTCATTGAGCTTCAGGATGCAGAATTAAGTGTTATCAAGGCAAGACTTGGACATCTTGAAGCAAGATACGCCTACCTGCTGACTCTTGCAGCACTTGCAAATACAATAGGGATTGGAGAGGAATCTATATGTATAGACCAGGCAGAAAAACATTAATATATACTGCTGCCGCTTTGTTAATTCTGGCGGTTGTTTTTTTTATTAAAACCTGCGGTAAATCCGATGAGAAAATATACGTTTTTGACAGTATCAGTAAAGGTGACGTCAAAAAAACCATAGCAGTTACAGGTGAGCTTGATGTAGTTAATCCTATTACTATTTTAAGCAAATTAAACGGAATAATTACCAATACTTATACTGATTTCAATCAAAAAGTTTCAAAAGGTCAGCTTCTTTTAAAAATTGACTCAACTGCAATTGATCAGAAGATACAGCGAATATCAGGGCAGCTTGAGAGTATGCGGCTTGAAGCATTATCTGCTCAGGCAGATCTTGATGGTAAAAAAAATCTTTTTAAAGATAACCTTATTTCCCGAAGAGCACTGGAGCAGGCTGAGATTAATTATAAAGGAATTATGAGCAAGTACAATCAGATAAAGCTTGATTATGAGCAAGCCAGGGAAGAAAAGAATTCAGCCAATATCCATTCGCCAATAAACGGCATAGTGATAAATATGTACAGGGATAAAAATCAAGCGGTTGCAGTTAATACTCCGTTATTTCTTCTGGCTGAGAATCTGAAAAAAATGGTGCTTACTATAAATGTTGATGAATCAGATATAGGTTTTATTAAAATCGGTCAGGGTGTAATTTTTACAGTAAGTGCTTTCCCTGAAAAACGTTTTACCGGAAAAATTGAGCAGGTTCGCATAAATCCGGTTAAAAGCGGCAGCCTTGTATCTTATCAATCTATTGTTATATGTGATAATGATGAACTTCTGCTAAAGCCGGGTATGACAGCGACTGCTACTGTTGTTATAGATGAAAAAAAAGATGTAATAAGAGTATTAAACCAGGCATTTATGGTTACACCTGATGATAATGAGATTTCCGGATCATCAAAAGGTAAAATCTGGATCAAATCAGGTATTGTAGGCAAACCCTACAAAGGAATTGAAGTCAAAACAGGTCTTTCCGGGGATCTATACACCGAAATAATTTCCGGCCTTTCAGGAGATGAAGAAGTATTAATCAGAATAAAAGGAAAATAGTTAAACTGTACTGTTTATGAAGAATAAAATTATAGAAATTAAAGAGCTGGTTAAAATTTACAACCTCAGTGAAGAAGTAAGCGTGAAAGCTCTTAAAGGAATATCTGTTGATTTTCACAGAGGTGAATTTCTCGCAATAATGGGAGCTTCCGGTTCAGGTAAATCAACTTTTATGAATATTCTGGGTTTTCTTGATACTCCTACTTCCGGAACTTATATTCTTGATGGTATTGACGGCAGTTCACTTAATCATGACCAGAAAGCCGAGATAAGAAACAGAAAAATCGGTTTTGTTTTCCAGGGATTTAATCTCCTTTCACGGACAAGCGCCATGGAGAATGTTGAACTCCCACTTTTTTATAAAGGCGGAGTTTCTTCCGCCGAATTAAGCAAAAAAGCTAAAAGCCTTCTCGATCTAGTAGGGCTGTCGGGACGATATCACCACCACCCTAACAAACTTTCTGGTGGAGAACAGCAGCGAGTTGCCATTGCCCGGGCTCTTATAAATGATCCGGCTATTATTCTTGCAGATGAACCTACAGGAAATCTTGATTCAAAAAACACAGAAGATATAATGAATCTTTTTACCAGACTCAACAAGGAAACGGGCATATCTATAATTATGGTAACGCACGAATCAGATGTTGCTGAATATACAGACCGTAAAATTCTTTTCAAAGACGGTGAAATAATTAATGACGAACCTGTGAAAAAACAGAAAACCAGGAAAAAAAAATAATCCCGCATAAATAATTTTCAGAAAAGCATTCAGGAACATATTATTTACAACTGTGACTCTTGCCACTCTCTTTATCAGATAAAAAACATCTTATTTTATAATTTTAAAAAAGTTTAAAAATATAATCAATGTTAATTCCTTAACTTTTAATTGAAATCAAATGCTCTAATACCCCCGCCGCCGAAGGCGGCGGGGGTATAGAAAACAGCATAATTACACTAAAAGATATCTTTAGGAATAATTACTGAATTATAATAGTGATAATATTGCTATTATAACAATCCGCCCCTTGATTAAACTCTTTTTTTAAAAAAATTATGTCTTTTTTTGAATAAAAAAATCTAATATATTAAGACATAATATTGCCTTACCGATATTATAAATGTAATTATTATCTTCAACAAACATTCCTGGTAAAGATTATTATGTGCGGAGGGTAGTAAAACTATTACAGGGGTAATCCGGTGAAAGAAGTTGCGGCGATAAAAAGGTTTAAAAAATTCTTGCAGGTTGAAAAAGGGCTTTCACAAAATTCTATTTATTCGTACACATATGATCTTAAAAAATTCAGTGAATTTTTATCATCCAAAAATAAAGATATTCTGGAAGCAAGCCAGGATGATATTCAGCAGTTCCTGAAATATGAGAAGAT
>CAYYKZ010000288.1:0-3979 GCA_964468455.1 uncultured Leptospirales bacterium
AAAGCTTAAATCTACAGTATCAGTTGAGGTGGCAGCCTGGACTATGGATGGGAAAAATTTCCGTCTGATAGACAGAAATGCTGCTGAAACTTTAAGCAGGATGCTTACCAGAAAGGCCTGGTCTCCGGGGAGTATGGGGAGTTCCGGAGAAAAGATCACATTTTCGCCGGAAGGAAGCAGTGAATCGTTTTTTACCTTTATACCTGTCGGTTGGCAGAAACGGAACAGCAGGTCCCTGATTTTTGACAGTCCCGATAATCAGGGTACAATTGAAATTTATGCAGTGAAAAGGGGAGACAGCAGTCTTGGTTCCTTTTCAGGTGAGTGGCTCAGAGAAAAGGGATTAAGCATGGTGCAGCAGCGCTGGGGTAAAAAGGGGAGCAGTGATTATCACTGGTCTGTATCCAAGGCAAGGGGGGACTCTGTTGCTGAGGTTTATATGCTGAAGGAGAATGACTGCATAATTATAATCTGCGGTAAGGCTTCTTCAGAAAGGTACAAATATTTAAGCGGGCATGTTGAAGAGGTGCTTAATTCTCTGCAAAGGGATAAGTCTTTAAATGCTTCGGTTTCTATGCGTTAGATGAGAAATCAAAAAGACTGTTTTTTGACCAGTCCCCTGCAATAGTTTCTCTGGTAAGTGAAATATTCAGTATTTCTGTAAATTCTCTGCGGGGAATTTCAACAGCTCCAAGGCTTTCAAGGTGAGCAGTATAAACCTGGCAGTCTATAATGTCAAAATTAAGCTCTGCAAGTTTCCGTGCAAGTGTAATAAATGCCGCCTTTGATCCGTTTTTTTCTCTTGTGAACATTGATTCTCCGAAAAAGCATCCCCCCAGGGAAACGCCGTAAAGTCCCCCTGCCAGCTGACCATCTTTCCAGGCTTCAATGGAATGCGCATAGCCTGATTTATGTAGTGCTGTGTAGCCTTTAACTATGTCATCTGTAATCCATGTGCCGGATTCATGCTTGCGGGGTTTTCTGCATTCCTGAATTACCTGTTCAAATGCCAGGTCTGCTGTAATTTTAAAAGTACCTTTGCGGAATTCCTGATTCATTGACCTGGATACTTTTATATCTTCAGGGTATAGAACAAACCTGGGGTCGGGTGACCACCATATTATGGGATCACCTTCGGAAAACCATGGGAATATGCCGTTCTCATAGGCTTTCATTAACCTTTCAGGAGTTAAGTCTCCTCCTACAGCTATTATGCCGTTTTTTTCCGCAAAGGAAACAGGAGGGAATATATTTTTGTCATTAAGATAAAATACCGGCATAATTGATTTGCCCCCCAAACCCCCCGGAGGGGGGCTTAAAAAAATATTAAAGCAATACTTGAATCAAAAAACTTTTTACGGTATAATTACCTGTTATCCAATTTATTCCAAGTTCCCCTTTGGGGCGCCCGAGCGAAGCGACAAAGTACTCCCGGGGTAGATTTAGTGGGCCAGTGCAATAGATAAAGACTTCATGAAATTAATATTCACGAAATGTCAGTTATCTGCTATGTTTATTGTTATCTCATCATCGGCAATATCCGCAATGGCATAGCCACCTTCTGTAAGCCTTCCAAAAAGGACTTCATCTACAAAGAAGCTTTTCAGCTTTTCCTGGATAAGGCGGGAGATCTGCCTTGCTCCGAATTCTCTGGAATATCCTTTCCGGCCCAGCCATTTTCTGCATTCCTCTGTTACTTCAAGGGTTACGTTTTTCTGTTTAAGCTGGTCTGCAAATATTTTTATCTCTTTCCCTACTATGTCAAGGACCACATCCTCGCTAAGGTCATTAAAGGTTACTATTGAATCGAGCCTGTTTCTGAATTCAGGTGAGAAAATCCGGTCAACAGCGCTGTCAATGGCATCCTCTTTAATGTGGCGCTCCTGAAATCCCGGCTGCCGTTTCCCTATTTCCCTTGCACCCGCGTTTGAGGTCATAATTATTATTACATTGCGGAAATCCGCCTTTTTACCTGTATTGTCTGTAAGTGTGGCGTAATCCATTACCTGAAGCAGTGTATTGAAAATATCGGAGTGTGCCTTTTCTATTTCATCAAGAAGAAGAACCGCATGAGGAGTTTTCCTTACTGCCTCAGTTAGAAGTCCCCCCTCTTCGTATCCCACATATCCGGGAGGCGCTCCTATAAGTCTGGCAACAGTATGCTTTTCCTGGTATTCACTCATGTCAAAGCGGTGGATTTCAACACCCATATTGGCTGCAAGCTGACGGGCCAGCTCGGTTTTACCTACACCTGTGGGGCCCACAAAAAGGAAAGATGCAATGGGCCTGTCCGGGTTCCCGAAACCTGCTCTGCTTCTTTTAATGGAATTAACAACCATTTCAACAGCACTGTCCTGGCCGAAAATATGGTTTTTAAGGTCAATGGCAAGGTCCTGAAGTTTAATCTTTTCAGATGATGACACGCTTTTTTCAGGAAGCTTGGCAATACGGGCAACAACCCTTTCCACATGTTCGGGCCTTATTTCAATAACCTCACCTTCATCTGCCCTGTAAATCCTCGCGAATGCTCCTGCCTCATCAATTACATCAATGGCTTTATCAGGTAAATGCCTGTCATTGATATATTTTGAAGAAAGCTCGGCAGCTGCGGCGATTGACTCGTCTGTATAGTTTACTGAATGGTATTGTTCATATCTTTCCCTTAAGCCTTTGAGTATTTCAACTGTTTCCTCAATAGTAGGCTCGGGAATTTCTATTTTCTGAAACCGCCTTGAAAGAGCACGGTCCTTGTCAAAGTGCTTTTTATATTCCTCGTATGTGGTGGAGCCTATACACTTTATTTCACCTGCGGTTAAAACAGGCTTAAGCATATTTGAAGCATCCATTGAACCGCCTGAAACAGCCCCTGCACCAACAACTGTGTGTATTTCATCAATAAAAAGTATAACATCATTAAGTTTGCGGAGTTCCTGAATAACTTTTTTCATGCGGTCTTCGAAATCACCACGGAACTTTGTGCCTGCAAGCATGGCACCCATATCAAGAGAGTAGATTTTAAGGCCCTTCAGCTTTTCAGGAACATTGCCGTCAGCAATACGCTGGGCCAGGCCTTCTGTGATTGCGGTTTTCCCAACTCCCGGATCACCCACATGTATGGGATTGTTTTTGGTCCTCCTGGCAAGTACCTGGATTGTCCGCTCAAGTATGTCCTCTCTTCCTATTAGAGGGTCAATTTCATTGCGCGCCGCTTTTTCAGTAAGTTCAATAGTGAATGCCTCGAGGTATTTTTTACCTTTATCGGTTTCTTTTTTTTCAGCATCGGGATTTTCAACATATTCGTCACTATTGTATTTTTCATCAGGCCAGGCTGAAACTCCATGGGAAATGTATTTTAAAAGTTCATAACGGGTAATTCCTTCAAGGCCTAAAAAGTAGGCAGCATAGGACTCCTCTTCATCAAGAATTGAAACATAAACATCGCCCAGGTCAAGTATCTCCTTTTGAGCGGAAGCGGTGTGCCATATAGCCCTTTCCATAACATTCTGAAAACCTACAGACTGTTTAGGTTCGTCAACCTCAACCTGTTCCATTTTCTTTTCAAAGAAATCCTCAATTGTTGATTTAAGGCTGTCAATACTTCCCCCCAGCCCCTCAATGAGTTCTTTGCCTTCATCAAAAAACAGGGAAGCGTAAAGTATATGTTCAGGTGTAAGAAATTCATGTTTTTTAGCGGTTGCTTCGTTAAAAGCAGCCATCAGAACTTCATTTAAAACAGAATTAAGTTCCATAAAACGTCCTCTTTAAATAAATGTGTAAATAATTGTTTTCAGGCCTTTTCATAGGAACACCTTAGAGGGAAATTCCTCTCTCTGGCCATAAGATGTACCTGCTCAACCTTTGTTACAGCGACATCGTAAATATAGACCCCGCACACTCCCATGCCTTTTTTATGAACATCCAGCATTATCCTGGTAGCTTTTGACGCGGGCATGTGAAAAACAGTTGTAAGCACCTCCAC
>CAYYKZ010000289.1:0-3967 GCA_964468455.1 uncultured Leptospirales bacterium
TGCAGAGAAATTTCTCTATTATGAGGAAGCATACAGAAAAAGGCTGGTTATGTGGGTATAGTGATATTAAGGGTCAGAGCCCTCTTCCTACCAGAGATTTGAATGACTGAAAAATATACTTTTTTCATAAAAATTCAGGAAGAATTAAATTATCTGCAGTAATAAATTTTTTTAAAAACCCGCTGTAAAAAACAGCGGGTTCTGGATATTATTTTGTATTTCAGATAACAATAGGGGCTCTGACCCCATACCTGATTAATCAATTTTAAATCGTTTAACCAGATTGTTAAGCAGCTCTGACTGAGAAGAAAGCTCTTCTGAGCTTGCTGCAAGTTCCTCTGACCCGCTTGCCACATTCTGTGTAACATTGTTAATCCTGTCAATGGCCTTGATTATTTCATTGCTGCTTATACTCTGCTCCTCCATCATAATGGAAATTTCATCTGACATGCGGTTAACATCTTTTGAGTTATCAGCAGCTTTAACACTTGTCTCATTAAGCTCAATTGATGATTTTGCTATCTGTTCCATAAGTGAAGCTGTCTTTTTTACATTGCCTATTATAAGCCGCAGAGACTCAGCTGTTTTTGATACAAGTGCTGATCCGTCACTTACCCTGGCATTAGATTCCTGGATAAGCTTGTTTATTTCACCGGTACTTCCTGCAGTCTGTTCCGCAAGTTTTGCTATTTCCTCAGCAACTACAGCAAAACCTTTACCGTGATCTCCGGCTCTTGCCGCCTCAATACTGGCATTAAGTGACAGAAGGTTAATCTGGTCGGAAATATCATTTATTATTGTTACAATATCTTTAATCTTGCTGGAGCTTTCATTAATTTCTTTCATTCCCAGCACTGTCTGTCCCAGAACCTGCTCCCCGTCCATGGCGTAATTATGAGTGTCATCCGCCATCTGGCTTGCTATCTGGGCATTTTTATTGATGGTGTTGATTGATTCAGAAAGAAATTCCATCAATGACCGGCTTTCTCTGGCCTTGAGTGCCTGAGATTTAGCTGTTTCTGATACAGAATCGATTGTGGCTTTTATCTCTTCCATTGCAGATGATGTTTCCTCAATTGAGGCAGCCTGGTCCTGTGCAACTGATGCAAGGTTGCCGCTGGAATTTGTCATTTCAATAGATGAAGCTGAAACATGGCTTGAGGCGCTCATGATTGTCTGAATAACCCCGCGCAGCTGCGCAATGAGCTGGTTAAAAAGATAGGCCACATAGCCGACTTCATCCCTGGTCTTAATATCAATCGTTTTTGTAAGATCCCCTCCGCCCCTGTTTATCTCTTCAAGTGCACGGGCGACATCATCAAGGGGGCGCAGCTGTTTTTTCACAATTGTGACTATAATTATTATTGCAATAATAAGAACAACTATATCAATTATTGTATTTATTACAATTGTCCTGTACATGTGCGGAGAGAGGGCATTCATACTATAGGTAAGCTCAATCGCTCCAATAACATCCCCGAGTTTTTTCCCCTCCATTTTTGCTCCTGTCGGATCAAGGCCGTCACTGTTACCCCAGTATCTCATAGAATCAGCAGGGTCTCCATGGCACTGGAGACAGCCCTCTTCAAGCTTTATGGTGCTGTAATACTGGAGCATTTTTGTTTTTTTATTAACATGAAAATATTCATCAAGATCTTCATTTTTCAGTCTGGTAATTATTTCCCGCTCCTCTTCAGAGGCCATATTTTTCTCGTTTCTCGGTTCAAAGACGGGGGTGCGGAATTGGAAAATTGTCTGCTTGGATGTCTCTTCTATTGCTTTAAATGATGCAATAATAGGGATAGCACTGTAGTTCCCTTTGCTTATTTCTTCCTGAACTTTGCTTCTTGAAAAAAGCTCGCTGTTCCAGTGCTCAGTAGTCTGGTCAAGAACTGAACGCTGCATTGCCCTTATTGCCCTTATGTGCTGCTTGACTCCCTCTTCCCCCACAGCAGAGATGTCATTGATAGAGGTGAAAATACTAATAAGGGAAACAACAACAAATGTAAGGCATATGCCCAGGCTTATTTTTGCCTTGATCGAAAGATTTCTCTTTACAGTTTTGTCTTTTTTTTCACTGGAGTTTTTCTCAGGATTATTTTCCATTTTTTTATCCCACTTTGACGAATATGATTTCAATTATGATTGCAGCGTTAACTCATCACAATCTAAACATAAATATAATGTTGTTTTTTTCAACTAAAATAATTGATGATAAATACCAGGAAAAGGAACTTCTCAAAAATTGCATGTAAATTATGAATCTCTTGCGCCGTAGGCCCGGCAGAGAGCAATTATACCGGTAATTAATTAACATTTATCCGGTTAAGATTCCCCTTTTTTTATCCCGTAATTATATACTGGTTGATTGATAAAACGCTTATTGTACATTGACCCTGCAGACCTTACAGGGGGGAGCCCGGGTATGAATAAGGCCCTAATACTTGAAATATCGGAAAAATATAATCTTGCGCCCAACAAAAAACTGGGGCAGAATTTTTTAATAAATGATCATATTATAAACAGGATCGTGGATGTCTGTTCTCCCGATGGTGAAGAAATTCTGGAAATAGGACCCGGACTTGGTTCAATTTCAGGGGGACTTGCAGACAGGGGGAAATCCTATACTGCAGTTGAAATAGACTCAGGCTTTTACAGGTATCTTTCAGATTTATTTAAAGACAGGGATAATGCCCGGATAATTCACGAAGATTTTCTGAAATCGACAATTCCGGATAATTTTACTGTAATAGTATCCAATCTGCCCTACTACTGCGCTTCGGAAATTTTATTTATAATTGCGGAAAAATACAGCGCTGAAAATGTTTATGTAATGATGCAGAAGGAGATGGGTGAGAGGCTTGTTGCAGATCCCGGATCAAAGGTCTACGGGGCAATGACAGTAACTCTTTCCTATTACTTTAATATTGAGCATCTTTTTTATGTGCCTGCTGAATCTTTTTATCCCCGTCCGGATGTGAGGTCTTCATTCCTTGCCTTAAGGAGAAAGAAGAGGGTGCTTAATTCTGCGGATGAGGCGCTTTTTCACCTTCTGGTTAAATCGGTATTCTGGGGGCGCAGAAAAACCCTGCTTAAGTCTTTAACTGATTCACCGCATTTAAATTTCAGCAGGGAGTTTATTTGTCAGGTTCTGGAAAGATCTTCAACTAGCGGCAGCCTCAGGGGTGAAAATCTGAGTCTGGATGATTTTATAAAAATAACTGAAGCGATAAGGGAAAATGAATAGTAAGGAAATAAAAAAGTCAATAGACAGGTTTATTCACACAGTACAGAAGCCGGGGAGATACACCGGAAATGAGCTTAATATAACAGTCAAGCCTGAAGCTGAAGTGCGCGCGGCAATATCCTACCCGGATCTTTACGAAGTGGCCATGTCCAATAATGGAATAAGAATACTCTACGATGCGGCAAATGAAATCGATTCCGCAGCATGTGAAAGGGTATTTGCAGTGGCGCCCGATTTCGAAAAAGAGCTTAAAGAAAGGAATATACCCCTCTACACACTTGAAACTTTTACACCATTAAATGAACTCGATTTAATCGGATTTAATCTGTCCCATGAACTCCTTGCAACAAATGTACTCCAGATACTCGATCTGGGCGGGGTTCCTCTTTTAAGGGATGAGCGGGCAGATGATGACCCGATAATTATAGCAGGAGGAGAGGCTGTATCAAACCCCTTCCCCTATGCTGATTTTTTTGATATATTTGTCGCAGGAGACGGTGAGGAGTCCTTCCCGGAAATTATTAATACCCTCCTTGCATGTAAAAGGGAGGGAGTAAAACAAAGAAGAGAAATAATCAACAGGCTGCGGAATGTTGAAGGTGTTCTTGTTCCCGGAGACTACAGCTTTGGATATAAGGGCACAGCAGTAAACCTTGATAATGCCCCGTCTGTAAAACTTAGAAAATACGGCAGGCCCTATTACAGCAGATCAAAGCCCCT